>DATAIN010000162.1:0-9173 GCA_036262635.1 Gemmatimonadaceae bacterium
GTACTAGCGACAGGCGGGAGGCTGAAAGCAGTGAGCGAGGGCGCCACCGCACTGCGGCAACGCCCTCGCTCACTGCCTCGAGCTTCCAGCCCTCAGCTCACTGCACGCAGGGCGCCTTCGGGTCCGGCTTCGGCCTGTCCACGATCAGTCGCGCGTCGCGGTTGGCGACGGTGCGGGCGATGTCGTAGACGAACTGCACCACGCTCGCGTAGTGGTCGTAGTCGATGTACTGCGGCTCGTCGGAGACCTGGTGATAGTCGCTGTGCTGCCCGGTCGAGAAGAACGCCACCGGGATCCCGTAGCGCGCGTAGTTCGCGTGGTCGCTGCGGCAGTAGATGTTCTCGGGGTGATGATCGGCGTCGAGCGAGTAGTCGATCCTGAACGGCGTCGTCCGCCGTGCGTTCACCGCCTCGATGAGCTGCGCGTACTCGGTGGAGAGGCGCCGCGGTCCGATCAGCTCGAGGTACTGCGGGCCGCCAGTGGCGACGTCCGCCGCGCTCCCACGGCCGATCATGTCGATGTTCACCTGCGCGACGATCGAATCGCGCGGCACCGTCGGGTGATCGGTGAACCATTCCGACCCGTAGAGTCCGAGCTCCTCGGCGGTGTGCCAGACGAAGATCACCGAGCGCCGCGGCCGGTCGGCGCCCTGCGCGTTGACCCACGCCTCGGCCAGCTCGAGCAGCCCGACGCTCCCCGAGCCGTCGTCATCGGCGCCATTGTAGATCGAGTCCATGCGCGCCGGACGGATGCGATGCAGGCTGTCGACGTTGACGCGGATCGCCGCGCGCCGCGCCGCGTCGACGCTGCCGTCGAACGGATCGACCGCGCCGAGGGCATGCAGCGCCTGGTTGTAGGCGCGGATCGAGTCGTGGTCGAACGCCTTGCCGTGGCTCACCCCGATGTGATCGTTGTGCGCGCCTAACGCGACGTACTGTCCCTTGAGGGTGGGGTCGGTGCCCGGGAGGATCGCGACGACGTTGCGCGCCGGCGCGGTGGTCTCGGCGAAGGACAGCGTCCCGCGCACGGAGCGGCCCGACTTCCCCGGGGGGAGGCTGTCGATGCTCCCGCCGACGAGCGCGGAGGTGAGCCGCGAGCCGGCGATGATCAGCACCGGCTGCGCGGAGGTGGACGCCGGCTCGTCGTCCTTCAGCGAGACCTGTCCCTCCTCGAAGTACTGCGCCGCCATCCTGACGATCGCGTCCTGGTTGCCGAAGACGATCGCCACCGCCTGCGGGTAGCGCTGCGTCACCTGGCTCATCGCGAGGAAGATCGGCGTCCCCGGACGCGCCCGGACGACGACGACCTTGCCGACGGTCGCCGAAGCGGGAACGAGCGTCGCCTCGTCGGCGAGGCGGCCGGCGAAGATCGCGCTCGCGCCTTCGATGGCGCGCGAGGGGGCACCGCGGTCGATCGGAGCGAAGTCGCTCCACAGGGTGAAGGGCTGGCCGTCCACCGAGAGTCCCGCGCCGGCGACGAGGCCGCGACGCACGAGCGGGACGTCCTGGAACCAGCTGCCGTTCTCGCCGCCGGGCTGGAGGCCGATGCGCCGCGCCTGCTCGGCGATCCACGCGGTCGCGCGGATGTTGTCGGGCGTCCCCGCCTGGCGGCCGCGCATCGAGTCGTCGGCAAACGCGTAGAGGCGAGCGCGCAGATCGGCTGCCGCGATGGGCGCGGCGTTCGCCGAGGGAACGGGCGTGGTCGTCGAGGGAGCCGACGAGCATCCGGCCGCGACGAGGGCGAGAACGAGGAGCCGTGACTGGCGACGGATCATGAGATGGCGAGGGAGAGACATGGACGGGCGGACGGCGCGAGCGTCCCGCGCGGCAGCCTTCGAAGGTTGCACCGGGGACACGCGAAAACCAGCGGGGCGCTGTAAGGCACTCGTAAAGCCCCGCGCGGCGGCCGCCGATGGCAAAAGCAGGAAGCGACGGCGCAACCGCGGTGCGGTGACGCCGTCGCTGCCTGCTTCCGGCCTAGAGCGTGCGGATCAGCGGCTGCTCTTGCGGTTCTTCCTGAGCCACGCTTCCGCGGCTTCCCACGCCTTCTTGCGGCCGCCGTGCGAGGCGTCGCCGAAGTATGCGCTCGCCGTCGGGCGCGAGCCGCCGTCCGTCATCTTGTAGCCGACGCGGACGAAGTACCCATGGGTGCGGCGCGACTCCTGATCGATCCGGCTGATCCCCGGGCTCGGATTCGAGGGAGAGGAGGCACCGCCGCTGCGACCGCTGCGGGCCGAGGTCTTGCGGCTGCCACCACGGCTGGAGCCGCCGGCCGTGGAGCGCTTGCGGGTGGTCTTGCTGGTAGGCACGGGTCGAGGGGGGTGGCGGAGGGGAGCGGCGGCGCGCCGGCGAGTCCGGCGCGACGGGTTGCAGATTAACAACCCCTAATCTTACGTTCGGACCGCGCGCGTCAATATCCAATTTCCCGACAGCTCCGGCGCGCGCCGATCGACCGGCCTAACGGCGGCCGGGGCGCTGTCGCGTCCCTGCCTCACGGCGCACCGTTAGGTGCCCGAACATACAGCGGACGCGAGGAAAGCGCCATGCGCCGACACCGCGGCGCCGCGAACCGGTGTTAGAATTCGCGATCGTCATCTTCCGTTCATCTTCCGCCGCCGGCTTCAGCGCCGGATACCACACCCGGAGTCGCCATCGTGCCCGCAAACACACGTCTCGTCGAGGTCCTCACCCAGAACGAGCAGACCCTGCTCGCCGAGTGGCTGCGCGCGCAGTCGGCCGCCGGGGGACGATCGCAGCGGCTCCTCGGCGAGAGCACCGTCCGCGAGCAGTCGCAGCGGCTCCTCGCAGCGGTGCGCGACGCCGTCAGCAAGGGACAGGTGGAGTCGATCGACGGTGGAGAGTGGCGCACCGTGCGAAAGCTGCTCGACGAGGTCTCGCGCGACGGCGCGACCGCGGGTCTCAGCCCCGCCGAGACGGCGACCTTCGTTTTCTCGCTCAAGCAGCCCGTCTTCGCCGCCCTCCGCAAGGCGATCGGCGCAGACGCGGCGGCGCTCGCCGACGAGACCTGGGCGGCGACGTTGCTCATCGACAAGCTGGGCCTCTACACGACGGAGACGTACCAGAAGGCGCGCGAGGAGATCATCCAGCGGCAGCAGGCCGAGATGCTGGAGCTCTCGACGCCGGTGGTGAAGCTGTGGGACGGGATCCTCGCGCTTCCGGTCATCGGCACCCTCGACAGCCGCCGCACGCAGATCGTGATGGAGTCGCTGCTCGAGCGCATCGTCGAGACGGGCGCGGAGGTCGCGATCATCGACATCACCGGGGTGCCGACGGTGGACACCCTCGTCGCGCAGCACCTGATCAAGGCGGTGACCGCGGCGCGCCTGATGGGCACCGAGTGCATCATCAGCGGGATCCGCCCGCAGATCGCGCAGACGATCGTGCATCTCGGCGTCGACCTGCAGGGGGTGACGACGAAGGCAACGCTCGCCGATGCCTTCCAGCTCGCGCTCGCGAAGACGGGCGGCGGGCCGGCGGCGCGGAGCTGACGCGCCGCATGGAACGGATCCCGATCCTCCGGATGGGTCCCTTCCTCCTGGTCACCATCCAGGTGGACATGGACGACCGTCTGGCGATGACGCTGCAGGACGATCTCACCAGCCGCATCTCGAAGACCGGTGCGCGCGGGGTGCTGATCGACATCTCGTCGGTGCAGATCGTCGACTCCTTCATCGGGCGGATGCTCGCGAACGTCGCGGCCATGGCGCGCGTCCTCGACGCGGCGACCGTCGTGGTCGGGATGCAGCCCGCGGTGGCGATCACCCTCGTCGAGCTGGGGCTGTCGCTGCCCGGCATCCGCACCGCGCTCAACGTGGAGCGCGGGATGAAGCTGCTCCGCGATGCGCTGGGGCCGACCCTCGACGGAGCGTCGCGCGGCGCGGGGGTGGCGGATCTCTGACGTGGAAGAGGCGACGATCGCCGGCGAGCCCGACGTGGTGCACGTGCGGCAGCTCGTTCGCGCGCGCGCGGCGGAGCTGAAGTTCAGCCTCGTGGACCAGACGAAGATCGTCACGGCGGCGAGCGAGCTGGCGCGGAACGCGCTGATCTACGCCGGCGGCGGCGTCGCACGCATCGAGACCGTCGAGCGCGAGCGGCGGCGCGGGCTCCGGGTGACCTTCGAGGATCGCGGGCCGGGCATTCCCGACATCGCCACGGCGATGCGTGACGGCTACACCACGGGAAACGGTCTCGGGCTCGGCCTCGGCGGCGCGAAGCGGCTGGTGAACGAGTTCGAGATCGAGAGCACGCCAGGAGTGGGAACGCGGATCGTCGTCACGCGGTGGGGGTGAGGGCGATGGCCGAAGCAGCGCGTGACCGTGCCGTGTGCCTCACGGTGGTCGAGGAGACGCAGGTCGGCGCGGCGCGCCGGCGGGCGGCGGCGCTCGCGGATGCCTTCGAGTTCGACGAGGTCCGGGCTGGAAAGCTCGGCGTGATCGTGACGGAAGCGGCGACCAACCTCGTGCAGCATGCCACGGGCGGGACGCTCATCCTCCAGCCGATCCCTGGGGAGCGTGCCGGACTCGACGTCGTGGCGGTGGACCGAGGGCCGGGGATGGCCGATCCGGCCCGGTGCCTGCAAGATGGCTATTCCACCGCCGGGACGCGCGGCCAGGGACTGGGCGCGATCCGGCGGCAGGCGGACGAGTTCGACATCGACTCGAAGGTCGGGGTCGGCTCGGTCGTGGTGGCCCGCATCTGGCGCGATGCGCGCCAGCAACCGACGGATACCGCGGTCAGGATCGGAGGCGTCTGCACGCCGATCCTGGACGAGGAGCACGTTGGTGATGCGTGGGGATCGGCACGGTTCGGGACGTCGCTGGCGATCGTCGTCGCCGATGGGTTGGGGCACGGCATCGAGGCCGAGCGCGCGTCACGCGACGCGGTGCGGATCTTCGTCGAGGCCCCCGACGCGCCGGTCACGCGCACCCTGGAACGGGCGAACGAAGCGCTCCGTTCGGGGCGGGGAGCCGCGGTTGCGGTCGCGCGGATCCAGGAGCGGGAGGTGCGGTTCGCCGGGGTCGGAAACGTCGCCGGCGCGGTGATCGAGGGCGCAACGGTGCGGCACATGGTGTCGCACAATGGAATCGTTGGACATCAGATGCCGAGAGCACAGGAATTCAGCTACCCGTGGACGGATCGCTCGCTGCTCGTGCTGGCGAGCGACGGCGTGCGCACGCAGTGGCGACTCGATGCGTATCCCGGGATCGCGCGGCGGCATCCGACGCTGCTCGCGGCCACCATCTGGCGCGACTTCAGTCGCGGCCGCGACGACGCGACGGTCGTCGTGGCACAGGGCCCCGCGCTGCGCTGACCGCGTGACGATGCACGAGGTGGACGTGGAGCGCCTCCGTGAGGCGGTCGCGGCCAGGGAGGCCGAGCTCGACCGGCTCCGCACGGAGCTCGCCGAGACGAACCGCGGCGTGCTCGCGCTGTACGCCGAGCTCGAGACGCAGGCGGACGAGCTGCGGCGCGCGTCGGAGCTGAAGACGCGCTTCCTCTCCAACGTCAGCCACGAGCTGCGGACGCCGATCGCTTCGGTGATCAACCTCGCGCAGCTGCTGCTCGACGAAGCGTTCGGCGCGAACCGGCTCGACGACGAGCAGAAGCGGCAGCTCGGCTACATCCAGCGCGCGGGGACGACGCTGCACGAGATGGTGAACTCGCTGCTCGACCTCGCCCGCATCGAGGCGGGACGGATGCAGGTGATGCCGAGCGAGTTCGGCGTGGCGGAGCTGCTGTCGACGATGCGCGGGATGTTCCGGCCGCTCGTGAAGAACAAGGACGTCACACTCGTGTTCGACGAGGTGCCGCCGGGAATGACGATGTTCACCGACGAAGGGAAGGTCGCGCAGATCCTGCGCAACCTCGTCGGGAATGCGCTGAAGTTCACCGACCATGGCGAGATCCGCGTCAGCGCCGTGCGCGATGGTGAGAGCGACGTCCGCTTCACCGTGACCGACAGCGGGATCGGAATCCCCGCGGAGCATCAGGAGCGGATCTTCCAGGAATTCGAGCAGGTCGCGGGCCCGCACCAGGCCCGCGCGAAGGGAGTCGGACTCGGGCTGCCGCTGTCGCGCGGGCTGGCGCAGCTGCTCGGCGGCTCGCTGACGCTCGAGAGCTCGCCCGGGCGCGGCTCGACGTTCACCCTCCGGCTGCCGGCGCGCATCCCGGCCAACGCGGCCGACGACGCAGCCACCGCGCATGCGACCGCGAATGCCTGACCGGAACCCCTCGCTCACTCCCGCGGGACTCGGCGCCGCCGATCCGCAGCATCCGCCCGACGGGGAGCATCGCACGGTGCTCGTCTGCGACGATACCGACGCGAACCGCTACACGACCGCGCGCTGGCTGCGCAACAGCGGGTTCACGGTGCTCGAAGCGACTACAGGTGCGGAGGCGCTCGAGCTGACCCACCAGGGCGTGGATCTCGTGATCCTCGACGTGCGGCTGCCCGATCGCAGTGGCTTCGACGTGCTGCGCACGCTGAAGGCGGACCGGCGGCTGCGCGACATCCCGGTGATCCATCTCTCGGCGAGCTTCACGACGAGCGAATGGCGCACCCACGGGCTCGAGGCGGGCGCCGACGCGTTCCTCACCCAGCCCGTGCAGCCGCGCGAGCTCGTCGCGACGGTGCGCTCGCTGCTCCGCATCCGCGAGGCGGAGGAGCGCGTCCGCAATGCGGCGCGCGAATGGCGCGCGACGTTCGACGCCCTCGACCAGGCGGTCATCCTGCTCGACGATCGGGGCAACGTGCTGCGCTGCAACCGGATCGCGGCACGGCTGCTGAACCGCGACTTCCCCGAGATCATCCACCGGCCGCTGGCCGCGGTCGTCGGCGCGGCGGAGTCGGAGATGGCGCGCGTGCTCGTCGAGGCGGCGAGCGGGGCGAGCCGGAGCGACGGCGAGGGAATCCGCGTCGAGGTAGCGATCTCAGGGCGGTGGTACGTCGTGTACTCGCTCCCGGTCGCGACCGACGAGGCGACGTTCGCCGGTGTGGTCTGCGTACTCGCCGAGATCACCGACCAGATGAAGCTCGTCGAGGGCGAGCGGTCGGCGCGCGCCGAGGCGGACGCCGCGAACCACGCGAAGAGCGAGTTCCTCGCGATGATGAGCCACGAGATCCGCACGCCGATCAACGCGATCATGGGCTACGCGGACCTGCTCGATGCCGGCGTCGCGGGAGGGCTGTCGAGCGAGCAGCGCGAGTACCTCGAGCGGCTGCGCTCGAGCAGCGCGCACCTGCTCGGCCTCGTGAACGACGTGCTGGATCTCGCGAAGATCGACGCGGGGCAGATGACGGTGTCCCGCGACCCGTGCAGCACGCGCGCCGTGATGGACGCCGCGACGGCGCTCATCCGCCCGCAGGCGGAGGCGCGCGGAATCACGCTCGATGCGAGCGGACAGTGCCCCGACCTTCCCTTCACCGGCGACGAGCACCGCACGCGGCAGATCCTCGTCAACCTGCTCTCGAACGCGGTGAAGTTCACCAGTCCCGGCGGTGCGGTGAGCGTGGTCTGCTCCATCGCGGACTCGATGTCCGACGGCAACAGCGCCCGCGCGGCGGCACGCGGCCCGTGGGTCTGCATCACCGTCCGCGACAACGGCATCGGCATCCCGCAGGAGCAGCACGGCGCGGTGTTCGAGCCGTTCATCCAGGGGCAGCAGGGAAAGACGCGCGCCCACGGCGGAACGGGGCTCGGCCTGACGATCAGCCGCCGACTCGCGCGCCTGATGGGAGGCGACCTCACGCTCGAGAGCACGCGGGGGCAGGGCTCGGTGTTCACCATCTGGCTTCCGACGCCGACACGGCTCCCCGAAACGCCGGCGGCGGGCGCGCCGCGGCAGGACGATCCCGCGCTCAGGGCGCGCGGGCTCGGTGACATCGGCGCGCAGCTCCGGGACAGGCTCGACGAGGTGATCGCCGCGCTGATCGAGGACGTGCAGGAGGACGAGGCGACCTTTCCCGGCGCGCGCGGACTGCGGCGCGCCCTGCTCGAGGATCACTTCCGCACCTTCCTCAGCGACATCGCGCAGCAGCTCGTGATCGTGGGGGAGACCGTGGGCGACGTGTCGGCGCTGCTCGGCGACGGCGCGCGAATCCAGCAGCTCGTCTCCGAGCTGCACGGCCGGCAGCGCGTCACGCTCGGGTGGAGCGACGAGCAGATCCTGCGCGAGTACGTGCTGCTCGAGGACGAGATCGAGCGCGTGGTGCGCGGCCAGCGCCCATCGTCGAGCGCGGCGATCGAGGCGGCGCTCGAGGTGGTGCGCAGCATCCTCCGCTCGGCCGCGACGGCGTCGCTGCGCGGGGCGCGGCAGGCGAGGGGATGAAACGCCGCCATTAGCCATTAGCCGTTAGCGTCGAGAGACTGCGTTACCTGCAGTCAACGCCGTCGCTTGCTGCTAACGGCTAAAGGCTAACGGCTCGCCTGGTCTCGCTCCGTCACGATCCGCGCTCCCCGCTGGTACGTGAAGTACGAGTAGGCCCACTGCAGCATGACGCTCGCGCGGTTGCGGAAGCCGGCGAGGTAGGCGATGTGGAGGAGGAGCCAGAACCACCAGGCGATCCGGCCGCGGAGCTGGAGCTTGCCCCGCCCGAACGACGCGACCGCCTTGTTGCGGCCGATCGTCGCCAGGTCGCCCTTGTCCACGTAACGGAACGGGGCACGCGGCGCGCCGAGGAAGCTGCGCACGACGTTGCGGGCGGCGGCGCGCCCCTGCTGCATCGCCGCGGGCGCCACCGCCGGAACCGTGCGACCGCGATCCTCGATGAGCGCGAGGTCCCCGATGACGAACACCTCCGGGTGTCCCGGCAGCGAGAGGTCGGGGGCGACGCGAATGCGGCCGCCGCGCTCGAGGGGGACGCCGAGCATCGTGCCTAACGGCGAGGCGGCGTTGCCGGCGGCCCAGAGCACCGTCGCCGCCGCGACGTGCTGGTCGCCGAGCCGGACGCCGCCCTCCTCCACCGCCGTCACCATCGTGTTCAGCCTGACCTCGACGCCGAGCTCCTCGAGGTCGCGCTTCGCCGCCTCGGAGAGCGGCTCCGGGAGCGCGGGGAGCAGCCGCGGGCCGGCCTCGACGAGGATCACCCGTGCCTGACGCGTGTCCACGTTCCGGAACTCGCGGGTGAAGGTGTGGCGCGACGCGGGCGGGATC
>DATAIN010000163.1:0-2476 GCA_036262635.1 Gemmatimonadaceae bacterium
ACCACGCCTCCGCGCGCTGCCCGCCGCGGTTGCGGGCGCGCGCGCCCGGGCAGCGCGCCGAGCACCAGCGTGTCGCCAATGACGAAGCTCGAGTCCGTCTTCGGCGAGCCCCACATTCCGGCGCACACATCTCCGCTGCAAACGGCCTCGCCCACGCGGATCTCGAGCGTGTCGCCGACCGTCACCCACGAGCTATCCGCGCCGGTCCATCCGGGGCGAACGCCGATCGAGCGGGTAACCCAGCGACGGTTCTTCCGCGCGAGCCGCTTCCGCTCCGCGACCCAGGCGAGCAGAGAATCACTCGGCGGCGGAATGGAAGGATCGACGTAATCGACGGAGACGCTGTCGCGCCAGCTCGTGGACAGCCCCGGGTAGCCGAACGAGAGCGCGACGCGAGCGGGACGAAGCCCGAAGAGGTTCGCCACGAGCGTGCTGTCGCGCAGAGTGATCTCCACGGCGCCGTCACGCACGGCAGCCATTCCGACGCTCCGCTCATCGCACACCTGAACCCAGCTCTCTCCACCGCAACGGATCACCGCGCCGGCGGCGACGAGCGCGCGCAGCGAGCGGAACTGGCGAATCGTATCGGCGTCGGCGCGACCGACGACGAGCTGCACGAAGCTGGGACCGTCGATCGCGTTGGTGCGCACCGCCCAGATGTAGGTCCACGCCCCCGCTGTGTCGGACAGAGACCAGCCCCACCGCCTGGCGCTGTCGCGCGGAAAGGTCATTCGCGCCTCGCGCCGACTGACGATGACCCGCGCGCTGCCGCTGGACGCCTGCGCGGCCGCGCTTTGCGCGAGCAGGCAGACCAGCAGCAACGAACGCAGCACTGTGCGGTGACGAACAGCTCGAGCGTACATCCCCGGGCCCCGGTTGAGTGGATCTGTCTACCATGGACGATCGAGCACCCCGGCATTGCACGGCGTTCGCCATGCCCCGCCCTCCGAGGCACGCCATCTGCGAAACCGGTCTCTCCCTAACGGTCGACGCCGGGGCGACAACCCCGGGCATGCAGCCCCAGCCGGAGGAGACGGAGCACATGGCAACGCAACAGGCACCGCAAGGCACCCGACAGAACGGCGACGGCGCGCATCGGCCGATGACGAAGGCGCCGCGCAACTGGAAGGACGCGCCCGATCACTACTCCGAGACGCCCGACTGGAAGGACGCGACCACCAAGTTCCTCGGCTGGTTCAGCATCGGCCTCGGGCTCGCGGAGATCTTCGCGCCGCGCCAGGTCGCGAAGCTCATCGGCGTGAAGGACGAGGAGGAGTACGTGGGCACGCTGCGCCAGTTCGGCGTCCGCGAGATCGCGGCCGGACTCGGCATCCTCACCCGGCCGAAGCCGACCTACTGGCTCTGGTCGCGCGTCGGCGGCGACGCGATCGACCTCGCATGGCTCACCCGCCGCCTGCGCGACGCCGACGAGGACAACGACAGCACGAAGCTCCTCGCGGCGATCACCGCGGTCCTCGGCGTCACCGCGCTCGACGTCATCCAGGGGACGAGGCTCACGAGCGAGAAGCTTCCCGCGACGGGGCACGACGACGGCAGCTTCCAGCTCGGCCAGGGGGACGACGGCACCGTCCGTCTCGAGGCGCAGGTCACCGTGGGTGCGTCACCTGCCGAGTGCTACGAGTTCTGGAAGAATCTCGAGAACCTCCCGCGGGTGATGGGTCACCTGGAGAACGTGCGCGCCCTGCCGAACGGCCGCACGCACTGGAAGGCGAAGGCGCCCGCGGGGCTCACGGTCGAGTGGGACGCGGAGACGATCGAGGATCGCCCGAACGAGTACATCGCGTGGCACTCGCTCGAGCACGAGCAGGTGGACAACCTCGGCTCGGTGACCTTCGTCGAGGCGCCGGGCGATCGCGGCACCGAGGTCCATCTCGAGATGGAGTACCACCCGCGAGGCGGAGTGGTCGGGGCGAAGATCGCCAACCTCTTCAGGAAGATCCCGCAGGGCGCGCTGTTCATGGACCTGCGCCGGTTCAAGCAGCTCATCGAGCTCGGCGAGGTCGTGCAGTCGGACGCCACCGCCGCGCGCGCGATGCCGCACCCGGCACGGCCGAACGCACCGGACGAGCTGAAGAGCGAGCTCCGGAACAAGTGACGATCCCGGCGCCGCGCGTTCGCGCGGCGCCTCGCCGACGACCGACTGCCCGAGGGAGACGTACATGCGAGCGAACTGCTGGGAAGGCGCGAAGCACGTGAAGGTGGAGACGGTTCCCGATCCGCAGATCATCAACTCGACGGACTGCATCGTGAAGATCACCACGACGTGCATCTGCGGGTCGGACCTGCACCTCTTCAACGGCTTCGTCCCGACGATGGAGCATGGCGACATCCTCGGCCACGAGATGATGGGCGAGGTCGTCGAGACGGGGAAGAACGTGAAGAAGCTGAAGGTGGGCGACCGCGTCGTCGTCCCCTTCCCGATCGCCTGCGGGAAGTGCTACAGCTGCAAGAAGGG
>DATAIN010000164.1:0-1550 GCA_036262635.1 Gemmatimonadaceae bacterium
ATGTGGTGGCTGTACTTCAAGTGGCAGTGGATGCGCGACGCCACCGTCTCGCGCCCTTTCGCCCAGGCGGCGCTCGCGATCGTGTTCCTGGGGCTCGGGCTCTACGGCGGCGTCGTGCACTGGCGGAGCGATCGACGCAGCTTCTGGTTCTTCGGTGCGCTCGTCTTCTCGGTGACGTTCGCGCTGGTGTTCTACATGAACTTCAAGTACGGGTGGTCGCAGGCGCCGGAGCTCGGCTACTCGGTGCCGCGTGAGGTGCGCGACCGCGACTACTTCTACATCTGGAGCTACTCGACCTGGGGCGTATGGGCCGCGCTCGGACTCGTCGCGCTCTGGGCCGCCGCCGCGCGTTCATTTGCGGGTCGTGACGGCACCGACGGAGGTAATGGACGGACTCCCTGGCTCGCCGCATCGCCGCTGCTGCTCGTCGCGCTCGTGCCGCTCGTCGCCAACTGGCGCCAGGCGTCGCGCGCGGGCGACACCGCGACCGCCGACTTCGCGCGCGACCTGCTCAACTCGGTCGAGCCGTACGGCGTGCTCGTCACCGTCGGCGACAACGACACCTTCCCACTCTGGTATGCGCAGGAGGTCGAAGGGGTCCGGCGCGACGTCACGATCGCCGTCACCTCGCTGCTCAACACCGACTGGTACGCGCGCCAGACGCTGATCCGTCGCCCCGTCGCGGCATACGACAGGGCGCGGGGGCCGGCGGTGTATCGGGACCGCGAGTGGCCGCGCCCGACGGCGCCGGCGCTGAGCATGACGGTCGCCCAGGCCGACGCCATCCCGCTCCTCGTGCCGTTAGGCGAGCCGGTGCTCTTCACTGCCGGCTCGATCAACGCCGTGCTCGATCCGCAGCGCCAGCCGTACGGTGGGCTCGAGCGCGCCGACGTCTTCGTGCTGCAGATGATCAAGGACGGCGCGAGCACGGGCCGCCCCGTCTACATCAGCATGACGGCGGGCGACTACGCGGAACGGCTCGGACTCGGGCGACACGTGCTGCTGCAGGGGCTGGCCCGGAAGGTCGTCTATTCGCCCGCGGACCAGGCGCGCGACGCGGTCGTGGTGTCGGGTCACGGCGCGGTGGACTTGCCACGCTCGCTCGCGCTCTGGTCCTCGTACGAGGCCCCCCCGTCGATCATCCGCCACGGGCAGTGGGTGGATCAGCCGTCGGTGACGGTCCCCTACGCCTACATCCGGCTCGGCGCGGTACTCGGCGACGCGCTCTTCATGCGGGGGGACAGTACCCACGGTCGGGCCGTGCTCGCGACGGCGTCGCGGGTCGCGAACGCCGTCGGCCTCGACGTCCCGGGGCTCTCCGCTCCAAGCCAGCCCGCCGTGCCCGCGCCGGGCGAGTCGATCCCGCTCCTGCCCGGCGGCCGTTAGGCTACGGCACCGCCGGGACGGTGATCGGCGTCGGGCGGCGGCCGCCGCCGGGCACCGACAGCGGCTTCCGCGAGCGCGACGGGATCAGGCGGTCCCGGATGCGGAGCATCGGGGCCTCGACGACCGCGTGCATGAGCAGGCCGACGCCGATCGAACCGACGACG
>DATAIN010000165.1:0-4018 GCA_036262635.1 Gemmatimonadaceae bacterium
GTCGGTGACGTGCTCGCGCGATGGTCGCGCGGCGGGATCGGCACCAACGCGGCGCTTTACGTGGGGCATGGGAGCGTCCGAGCGGCGGTCCTCGGCGCACGATCGCGTGCGCCCTCGCCCGCCGAGCTCCGGCGAATGGAGAGTCTCGTCGACCGGGCGATGCGTGAGGGGGCGCTCGGGCTATCGTCGGGGCTGTACTACACGCCGGGAAGCTTCGCGACGACCGATGAGGTCATTGCTCTCGCGCGCGTCGCCGGCACCCGAGGCGGCGTGTACGACACGCACCTGCGCGACGAGAGCAGCTACAACGTCGGACTCCTCGGCGCGGTCGACGAGGCGCTCCGCATCGGCCGGGAGGGACGCATCCCGGTGCATCTCTCGCACATCAAGGCGCTCGGCACCGACGCCTGGGGGAAGGCCGACACCGTCGTCGCGCATGTGCGCGAGGCGATCGCGAACGGGCTCGAGGTCACCGCCGATCAATACCCGTACACGGCATCCGGCACCGCGATCGGTGCCGCGCTTCTCCCGACGTGGGCGGAGGCGGGAGGGCGCGATTCGCTGCGCGCGCGCGCCGCGGATCCGACGACGCGAGCACGTCTGCTCGCCGACATGCGCGAGAACCTCCGACGGCGCGGTGGCGCGGAGGCGATGCTCATAACCGGCTCGCGCATCGCGGGGATCGCCGGGCGGCGGCTCTCCGACATCGCGCGCGACCGTGGCGGCGAGCCGGCGGCCGTCGCGCTCGACCTGATTCTCGCCGGAGACGCCGACGTCGCCTCCTTCAACATGCGCGAGGAGGACATCCGCCGGTTCATGCGGGAGGAGTGGGTGATGACCGGATCGGACGGATCCGACGGGCATCCCCGGAAGTACGGCACCTACCCGCGACTGCTGCGCCAGTACGTCTTCGGCGCCGATCCGGCGATGAGCCTCGAGCGGGCCGTCCGCAGGTCATCGTCCCTGCCCGCGAAGGCGCTGCACCTCGGGGATCGCGGCGAGCTGCGCGTCGGCGCCCGGGCGGACGTCATCGTCTTCGACAGCGCCACGGTCGCCGACCGGGCGACGTACGAGGCTCCGACCCGGTTGGCCACGGGGATGCGCTGGGTCGTGGTGAACGGTCGCGTCGCGGTCCGGGATGGAAAGCCCACCGGTGTGCTCGCGGGACGCGGGCTGCGGCGTGGGGGCGCCCCTGCACCGCCCCGGTGAGCGGCGTTACTTGCCTTCACGCGCCGCGCCTGGTTATCTTCTTCAGTCTCTGGCACTTGCCGTAACTACAGCTGTCGCCACTCAACTGGGCTGGTCCGCGGCCCCGAGCGTCATATGCATCCCTTCATCGAGACTCAGAAAGAATGGCTGCGCACCAACATCCCGCCCTTCCGGCCGGGCGACACGGTGCGCGTGAACGTGCGGGTGCGCGAGGGTGAGAAGGAGCGCCTGCAGGCCTTCGAGGGGGTGTGCATCGCCCGCCGCGGGAGCGGCGTCAGCGAGACCTTCACCGTCCGGAAGATCTCGAATGGCGTCGGCGTGGAGCGCATCTTCCCCGTCCACAGCCCGATGATCGGCGACGTCAGCGTCGTGCGCCGCGGCCGCGTGCGCCGCGCGAAGCTCTACTACCTCCGTCACCTCACCGGCAAGGCGACGCGCATCAAGGAGAAGAAGGTCCGCGTCGCGGTTCCCGCGACGGGCACCGCCGAGTAATCGCGGCGGACGGCCCGGTGGCCGCAGGTCGCCGTCGCGCCTCCCGCAAGCGCTGGAGCCCGTTCGAGCGCGAAGCGCGCTCCGGACACGGGCCCCTGATCGCCGGAATCGACGAAGTCGGACGGGGCCCTCTTGCGGGCCCCGTCGTCGCTTGCGCGGTGATCATGCCCCCCGACTCGCGCGCGATCGGCGGCGTCGACGACTCGAAGGCGCTCACCATCGCCGAGCGGGTGCGCCTCGCCGCGAAGATCCGCGAGCGCGCGGTCGCCATCGGGCTCGGTGCGGCCTCGGTCCGCGAGATCGACCGCGTGAACATCTATCACGCGACCGTGCTCGCGATGCGACGCGCCCTCGGCCGCCTCGGCACGAGCCCACACCACGTTCTGGTGGACGGGAAGGAGATCCGCACGCTCGCGGTGCCGCACACGGCGATCGTGGGTGGCGACCGCCGCTGCTACAGCATCGCCTGCGCGTCGATTCTCGCCAAGGTGACGCGCGACCGGCTGATGACCGCGCTCGCCCTGCGCTATCCCAGGTATCACTGGGATCGCAACGTCGGTTACGGAACTCCCGAGCACTGGACGCTCGTCGGCGAGCACGGGATGACGCCGCACCACCGGCGCTCCTTCGTGCGGGCGCGCCAGCTCTCACTCGACCTCGACGCCGAGCTGCCCGAGCTCGTCGTGCTCGACGCGATGACGCCGATCCCCGCGATCATCCCGCGGGCGGATGCAAGCGAGGGACAACTCTCCGCCGACCTCCCGTACTTCCCCGACCAGCCATGACCGACGACTCGACGAGCCGCCCTCCCAAGGTCTTTCGCGACGGGCTGCTCCGCGGCCAGGTCGCCCTCGTCACCGGCGGGGGGACGGGGATCGGGCTCGGGATCTCGGAGCTGCTCGCGGAGCTCGGCGCGCACGTCGTCATCGCGAGCCGGAAGGCGGAGCACGTCGAGCGCGCCGCGCAGTCCATCCGCGACGCCGGCGGGTCGGCGAGCGCGGAGACGCTCGACGTACGCGAGCCGGACCGCGCGGCGGCCGTCGTGAAGAAGATCGCCGACGAACGTGGGCGCCTCGACCTGCTGGTCAACAACGCCGCCGGCAACTTCTACGCGCCCTCGGAGACGCTGACGCCTAACGCGTGGCGATCGGTGATCGAGATCGACCTGTACGGCACGTTCTTCTGCTCGCAGGCGGTGCTCCCGGTGATGAAGGCGCAGGGGGGCGGACGCATCGTCAGCATCTCGATGACGCTGCACTATCGGGGCTGGCCGCTGATGGCGCACGCCACCGCGGCGAAGGCGGGGATCGACGCGCTGACGCGCACGCTCGCGCTCGAGTGGGCGCCGTACGGCATCCGCATGAACGCCATCGCGCCTGGCCCGATCCCGACGGAAGGGGTGCGCAAGGCCTTCACGCCGCCGCCCTCGGCGAGCGGCCAGGTGCCTGACGTCTTCGCGATCGAGCAGGCGATGGAGAGCTACGCGCGGAAGGCGATCCCCGCGGGCCGATGGGGGACGCCGCGCGACATCGCCAACATGGTGGCGTTCCTCGCGTCGCCGGCGGGAGAGTGGATCACCGGCGCGATCCTCGTGGTCGACGGCGGCGAGTGGCTCGCGAAGAACCCCGCGCCGAAGATGCAGGCTCCCTGAGATGTACGACGCCGGTGCGACGAGCACCGGCGCTGCCTCGTCGATCGATCAGTGGCGCTCCCGATAGGCCGCCGACTGGTCTCCCCCCTGGCGCGTCGTGATGGCGATGACGCCGCCCATGTTCCCCGTCCCGTACCGCGTCGTCGCTTCCCACGCCCGATAGAGCGTGATGCTCGCGACGACCTCCGCGGGGATCGTGCGGAGGATGGTGATGTCGCCGTACTGCATTCCGTCGACGTAGACCGTGGGATACGGCGAGGACTTCGAGTAGATCGTCGTCGCGCCGCGATTGCTGAGGAAGTTGGCGCGAAGCTTCTGGATCACCTCGAACGCCGTCGAGGAGTGCGATGCGACGACTTCGTCCTCGGTGATGGTGTTGGCGTCGAAGGATGGTCGCCCCTCGACGCGGTGAAAGGCACATCCCGCCAGGCCGACGGACGCGAGCACCGCGATCGTGCGCATGGTCACCATGCACCACCTCCGCGACAGAGTCGCGGCTGGAGACACTGCCGTACTCCCTCGAAAAGCCGGTGCGGCATAATCCGAGCCTAGCATAAAACGAACGGGCTCGGGGGAAACCCCCCGAGCCCGTTCATTCACACGTTCCTGACCGGTCTTTACGATGCGCTGCAGGCACCGACCGACCCGCCACGCGCGTTCAGCTCG
>DATAIN010000166.1:0-2600 GCA_036262635.1 Gemmatimonadaceae bacterium
CACCGCGTCGGCGCGCGCCTCGGTGCCTCCTTCGAGCTTCACCGCCTGCGCGCCGGTCGTCTGCATCACGCGACCGGCGCTCCGCATCGCGTCCTCGGTGCTGACCTGGTACGACATGAACGGGAGATCGACGACGAGCAAGGCGCGCTTGCAGCCGCGCCGCGCCGCGGTCGCGTGATAGATCATCTGGTCGAGCGTCACGCCGAGCGTCGAGTCCAGTCCGGCGACGACGTTGCCGAGCGAATCGCCGACCAGGATCGCGTCCACCCCGGCCTCGTCCACGATGCGGGCGAAGAGCGCGTCATACGCGGTGACCATGACGATCTTCTCGCTCCCCTTCTTCGCGACGAGGTCGCGAATGGTCACGGGCTTCGTGTCGCTCATGCGACCTCCGCCGCGCCGAGCTCGGCGAGCTCGCGGAGCCAGAACTCGCGGTTCGCCAGCTCCGGGTGCGGGACCCGGCAGCCCGTCTCGCTCGAGCGCTGGCGCCGCATCGTCACGATGTCGAGGTCGAGGGTGCGTGGTCCCCAGCGCACCTCGCGCGTGCGTCCGGCGCGCGCTTCGATGGCCTGCAGCGCGTCGAGCAGCTCGCGCGGGGTGAGCTCGGTCTCGAGCGCGATCATCTGATTGAGATAGGGTGGCTGCGCGACCGGGCCGATCGGCGCGGTCTCCTCGACGGACGACATCGCGATCACCTTCGAGCGCGGCAGCTCGGCGAGGCCCGCTCTCCCGAGCGCGAGGAAGCCTTCGCGATCGCCGACGTTGGAGCCCAGCGCGACATACGCGACGTCACGCACGCGTGCGATCGACGACGACTTCCGCGTACGCGAGCGGCCCGCCGAGCGCGACGTGCGGCTTCCGCACGGCGACCCGCACCCGCGCGATCCGGTGCTCGGCGAGAATCTTCACCCCCAGCTCGTCGGCGATGGACTCGAGGAGCTCCGCATCGCGCGCCACGACGTCCGAGGCCGCCTGGTACAGCGCGCGATAGTCCACGATCGACGACCGGCTCGGCGTGCCGCGCCGCTCGTGCCACACGGTGAGATCGACCTCGATGGGCTGGGGATGCTCGCGCTCGTGTGGCAGGAGGCCGACCCGCGCGTGGAAGCGCATGGCGCGGAGGGTGATCGCTTCGCGGGCTGACACGCCGGGAACGTATCGGAGCGCTCGTGGGCTGTCAAACGCCCGCGAGCGGCTCAGCTGACGCTCGTCAGGCGCCGCGTCAGCTCGGTGAGATAGGCGGCGACGTCGCGCAGCTCGTGGGTCGCTCCCTCGAGCTCGCGCAGCGCCGTCGCCTGCTGCGTCGCCGAGTCCGACACCGCCATCGCACCCTCGCGATTGCGTGACGAGATCTCCGTGACGCGCTCCACACGGTCGCGGAGCCGCTCGAACTCCGCTTCCTGCTCGCGCGAGACGGCGGCGATGCGCCCCGCGCTCTGCGAGCCCTCGGCGGTCGTCTCGACGATCTGGTCGAGCGCGGCGAGCGCTGCCTCGGAGAGCGTCTCGACGTCGCTCACGATCGTCTCGCCATCCTTCACCTTGGCGGCGACCCGCTTCATCCGGTCGTGGAAGCCCTCGAGCATCTCGCTGACGTTGTTCGCGGCGCGTGCGCTCTGCTCGGCGAGCTTGCGCACCTCGTCCGCGACGACGGCGAAGCCGAGTCCGCGCTCGCCCGCGCGCGCCGCCTCGATCGCCGCGTTCACGGCAAGGAGGTTGGTCTGGTCGGCGATCTCGCGAATGACGGTGATGAACTCGAAGAGCTCGCGCGTCGAGCTGGCGAGGCCGCTGATCTGCGCCGCGCTCTCGCTGACGACGCCCTTCGCGCCGACCAGCCGCTCGATCGCCGTGCCGATCGTCCCGCGGTGCTCGGTGGCAATCCGGGTCGCGCGGGCACTCGCGTCGGCCGCCGCGCCTCCATCCGCGGCCACGGTCGCGGTCGCGCGATGGAGGGACTGTGTCATCTCGAGCGAGCGGCCGAGCTGGTCGCTCTCCTCGGCGATGGCGCGGGTGATCTCGCCGACCGTCTTCGCGACCGCTTCGCCGCCGTTGCGGAGCGCGCGAGCCGACTGGTTGAGCGTCGCGACCTGCGCGCTCACGCGGTCGACCGCGGCGAGCAGCGGCGTGCGGAGATCGTGGATGTGCAGCGTCGTCGCGAGCTGGTTCGCGGAGCGCTGCAGGAGCGCGAGCTCCTTGTCGCCGTACGCGGCACGCTTGTGGTGCTCGAGCTCGAGCAGTCCCACCATCCGGTCGCCGAAGCGAAGCGGCAGGACGACGATGCTCCGGGCGGACGCGCGCGGGTTGGCGACGCGGCCGTCCTTCGGCGCGTCGGATACCACGATCGTCTCGCCGTTCTCGAGCGCGCGGCCGCGCAGCACGGCGTTGTCGGTCGGCGCCGGGTAGCTCTCATCCACCATCCCCGGTCCGGCGTGGAACACCAGCCGAAGCGCGCCGGCGTGCAGGCGCCAGATCCGGAACTCCTGCCAGTCCACGAGACGGTGCGCCAGTCCCTGGATGCGACTGAACGCCTCGCCGAGCGACACGTCGCTCGAGACGACCTGCTCCATCGCGTGGATCTTGTTCAGCTCCTCCGCGGCGATGGA
>DATAIN010000167.1:0-3683 GCA_036262635.1 Gemmatimonadaceae bacterium
GAGCGTTAGGCAGCTCGCTCGGCAGGCTCCCCGACGTCGAGCGCGCGGCGCGGACGCTCGGCGACGCCGGGGCACTCGGCCGCATCATGGGCGAATGGGACGGCTGCGCCGACGTCTCGAACGAGATCGGGCGCACGCTGGTCGAGCGGCCGCCCCTGGCGATCGGCGAGGAGGACGCGGTGCGCGCCGGAGTGGACGCGACGCTCGACGAGCTGCGCACCCTGCGCGACGGGGGCAAGGACGCGATCGCCCGGATCCAGCACGAGGAGCGCGAACGCACGGGGATCGGCTCGCTCAAGGTCGGCTTCAATCGCGTCTTCGGGTACTACATCGAGATCACCAACGCGAACAAGCATCTCGTGCCCGACGACTACCAGCGCCGGCAGACGCTGACCGGCGCCGAGCGGTATGTCACGCCCGCGCTGAAGGAGCACGAGGAGAAGGTGCTCGGCGCCGCGGAGCGCATCGAGACGCGGGAGCGCGAGCTGATCGAGGCGCTGCGCCGGTGGGTGGCGTCGCGCATCGGGCGGCTGCAATGCGCCGCGCGCGCCGTCGCGGAGCTGGACGTCCTCGCGTCGCTCGCCGAAGTGGCGGAGCGAGAGGGGTACGTCCGGCCCGAGGTGACGGAGGCGTACGATCTCGAGATCGTGGCTGGCCGGCATCCGGTGGTCGAGCGGATGATGCCGCGCGACAAGTTCATCCCGAACGACGTGCGGCTGACGCGCGAGGAGCGGCTGATCATCCTCACCGGGCCGAACATGGCGGGGAAGTCGACGATCCTGCGCCAGGTTGGGCTGATCGTGCTGATGGCGCAGACGGGGATGTTCGTCCCCGCGGCGCGAGCGAAGGTCGGGATCGCCGATCGCGTCTTCACGCGCGTGGGTGCGAGCGACAACCTCGTGCGCGGCCAGTCCACGTTCATGGTGGAGATGGCGGAGACGAGCGCGATCCTCCATCTCGCGTCGGCGCGCTCGCTGGTGCTGCTCGACGAGATCGGGCGCGGGACGTCGACGTACGACGGCGTCGCGATCGCCTGGGCGGTGAGCGAACACCTGCACGACGTGACGCAGTGCCGCGCGATCTTCGCGACGCACTATCACGAGCTGGTGCAGCTCGCCGAGGAGCTGGCGGCGGTGCGCAACTGGAACGTCGGCGTGCGCGAGGCGGAGGGACGGGTGCTCTTCCTGCACCGCCTGCAGCCGGGCGGTGCCGATCGCTCCTATGGCATCGAGGTCGGGCGGCTGGCCGGGCTTCCGGACGCGGTGCTCGCCCGCGCCCGCTCGGTGCTGCACCTGCTCGAGGGAGAGCAGCTGGTGCCGGCGCTGAATCCCGGGAAGAACAGCGGCCGCGCGGCGCGCTCGACCCGGAGCGCGGCGGCGAGCGGCGCGGGCGCGGAGCAGCTCGGCCTCTTCGCGATCGCGCCGCACCCGGTCGTGACGAGGCTGGCCGCGCTCGACGCGAACTCGCTGACGCCACTGCAGGCGCTGCAGCTGCTCGCGGAGCTGAGCGCGGAAGCGGGACGACGCGAGGGCGGCGCATCGTGAGCGCGCCGTCACGTCCACCGCGCCACGCCCATGCGATCCGCGGCGCGATCACGGTGGCGCGCGACGAATCGGCGCTGCTTCTCGAGGCGACACGCGAGCTGCTGTCGGCGATCGCCGAGCGGAACACGATGCGGCCGCACGAGATCGTGAGCGCGATCTTCACGCTCACCCCCGATCTGGCGAGCGAGTTCCCCGCGCTTGCCGCGCGGCAGCTCGGCTGGACCGAGGCCGCGCTGCTCTGCACCCAGGAGATTCCGGTACCGGGCGCGCTGGCGCGGGTGATCCGCGTGCTGGTCACCGTGGAGTTCGACGAGGCGCGGAGCACGGTGACGCACGTCTACCTGCGCGACGCGGTGGCGCTGCGGCCCGACCGCGCCACGCCGCCGCTGCCTAACGCGTGAGACCCGTCGTCGCGTATCAGGGCGAGCCGGGCGCGTTCAGCGAGGAGGCGATCGTCGCGCTGTGGGGGAGCGACGTGGCGCCGCTCTCCTGCGCGACGTTCGACGACGTGACCCGGGCCGTGCAGGAAGGGCGCGCGCGATTCGGAATGCTGCCGGTGGAGAACTCGATCGCCGGTCCGGTGCGCGACAGCATCGCGTCGATCGCCGCGTCCCGCCTGACGGCGGTCGGCGCGACCGAGCTGCCGATCCGTCTCTGTCTCCTCGCGCTGCCCGGGGCGACGATCGAGTCGCTCCGCTCGGTGGAGAGCCATCCGGTGGCGCTGCGCCAGTGCAGGGAATATCTCGACCATCGTCCCTGGTTGCGGGTGCGCGAGGCGTTCGACACGGCGGGAGCGGCGCGCAACGTCGCGGCCGCGAGGGACGCGACGCGCGCGGCGATCGCGTCGGCGCGCGCGGGGGAGCTGACCGGACTGGTCGCGCTCGCGGAAGGGATCGAGGATCGCGCCGGCAACGTGACGCGGTTCACCATCGTCGCGCGCGAGCCGGCGGCACTGCCGTCGAGAGCGCTCGACCCGGGGCGCGCGCGGAGTAACTTGAAACGATGATCGCTCACGAAAGAGAGGTGCGGGTGATGCGCAGACATTCACGCCGGGCCGCGATGGTCGTCCTCGTCGCGCTCGCGGCCACGCTCGCCGCATGCGCCGGCGACCAGGACACGAAGAACATGGCGGCCGTCTTCGCGGGGAGCGGGGGTCGTCCGGACGAGCTGCCGGTGATGCTGAACAAGCAGCCGCCCTTCCGGTATCCGACCGCGGCGTACGCGCAGAAGATCCAGGGGAACACCACGCTGCGGATCTTCATCGACGCGAACGGCGCGATCGTCCCCGACTCGACGACGGTCGCGGAGCCGAGCGGGAACTCGTCGCTCGACAGCGCGGCGGTGGTGGGGGCGCGCGAGCTCCGCTTCGTGCCGGCGAAGCGCAACGGACAGGGAGTGCCGATCTCGATCCTCTTCCCGGTCTACTGGCGTCACCCCGACGCGCCGCCGCTCCCGGGCGACACGATCCTCAATCGCACTCGCACCCCATGACGACGACCGCGCGCGACAGCGCCGCCTCCGCCGCCGAGCAGATGTCAGCCGTCGAGCGTCATCGCCGGCCGTACGAATCGGTGCTCGACACCATCGGCTGGACACCGCTCGTGAGGCTCACCCGGATCACGCGCGGCATCCGCACGCCGGTCTACGGGAAGGCGGAGTTCTTCAATCCCGGCGGCTCGGTGAAGGACCGGATCGGCCTGCCGATCATCGAGCGCGCCGAGCGTGACGGGACGCTGCGGCCCGGGGGAACGATCGTCGAGGGGACGAGCGGGAACACCGGCGTCGGGCTCGCGATCGCGGCGGCGCTCAAGGGCTACCGCTGCATCTTCACGATGCCGGACAAGATGTCGCAGGAGAAGGTGCGGCTGCTCAAGGCGTTCGGGGCCGAGGTGATCATCACGCCGACCGCGGTGCCGCCGGACCATCCGGACAACTACGTGATGATGGCGAAGCGGATCGCGAAGGAGACGCCTAACGCGATCCTCGCCAACCAGTTCTACAACGACGCGAACCCCGAGGCGCACTACGCCACGACGGGACCGGAGCTGTGGGAGCAGAGCGAGGGGCGCATCACGCATTTCGTGGCCGCCGCGGGTACCGGCGGCACGATCACCGGCGTCGCCCGCTACCTCAAGGAGC
>DATAIN010000168.1:0-4706 GCA_036262635.1 Gemmatimonadaceae bacterium
CGTTCGCCGTCGCCGCGTCGGCCGCGATGGTGAAGCGGCGCACGAGCATCGCGCCCACCTGGTAGAGCGTGGAGACGAGGAACACGCCGAAGCCGAGGGCGAGCATCACCGCACGCGTCTGGTTCCCCGGGCGATACAGGCTCGAGATCCCATGGCGGATCGCGAATGGCCAGCGCGCCCGCAGCGTCGCCCTCGCGCCGCGAGACACCAGCGCCGCCGCCCCGGCGAGCACTCCCACCGCGAGCAGGATCGCGAACCCGTAGCCGATTCCTTCGCGCGTGCTCTCCGCGCGCGCCAGCACGATCGCCGCCACGCTGCCGATGAGCGCCACCGCGACCGCGACGCGCGCGATGTCGAAGCGGCCGAGCTGCAGCGCCTCCGCGTCCGACTCGCGGCGAAGCGTCTGCAGCGGCGATACGCGCCGCAATGCGACGAGGGGCCAGAGCGCGAAGACGAGCGCCACCCACACGCCGACCGCGAGCCCGAGCAGCACCGCGCGCGGCTCGAAGGCGACGCTGACGCGAACCGGCAGCACCGAGCCGGCGACGTGCGGAAGGAGGAGCTGCACCGCGACGCCGAGGAGCGCGCCGCCTAACGCTCCGGCCAACCCCATCGCCGCCGCCTGGAGGGCGTACATCCCGAGCACCTGCCGGCTGGTCGCGCCGAGGCAGCGCAGCACCGCGGCGACGTCGATCTTCGAGGTGACGAAGGCGTGCACCCCGCTCGCCACGCCGACCCCGCCGAGCAGCAGCGCGACGAGCCCCACGATGCCGAGGAACGACGTCAGCTTCTCGAAGGCGTCGCTGAGATTCTCCTGCGTCTGCGTCGCGGTCGTGATGCGGATGCGCGTGTCCTTGAGCAGCCCGCGCAGCCGCGCGGCGAGGCGCGTCGCGCCGAGCTTCGGGTCGGCGCGGAAGAGCACCCCGCGCTCGCTCCTGCTCCCGAACACCAGCAGCCGCGTCTCGTCGAGATAGCGCTCGCCGATGATCACTCGCGGCGCGACCGCCGCGGTGACGCCGACGTCGCCGGGGATGCGATCGACCACCCCCCCGATCGTGAAGCTCGCCATCCCGACGGTGACCGTGTCGCCGACCCGCGCCTGCAGCGAGGTCAGGAGACTGCGGTCCACGATGGCGATGTGGCGACGCTGGATGGTCGGCAGGATGTTCAGCGGCTCGGTCGCCACCTCCCCGTAGAGCGGCCACGTCGCGCTCACCCAACGCACCTGGACGAGGCGGGTCTTCGCCGTGCGCGGGACCGCGGCCATCGACGCCATCGATGTGTACCGCGCCACCTCATGCCCGGCATTCCGGAGCGAGTCGACGAGCGCGCCCACCTTCTTCCCGAGTGTGTCGCGCGAGGTGAGAGCGACGTCGCCGCCGAGCAGCTCGCGCGACTGGTCGCGCACGCTCTGCGCGATGTTCTCGCCGAAGGAGTCGATGGCGACGAGTGCCGCAACGCCGAGCGAGATGGACGACATGTAAAGGAGCAGACGGCGGCGGGCATGCCGTCCCTCGCGCCAGGCGAGACCGAGGAGCGCGCGCAGTCGATTCATGTCCCGCTCACGCGGCGCGCGCGGTATCCTCGACCACCGCGCCGTCCCGCAGCCGGATCACGCGCTGCATGCGCTCGGCGAGGGCGAGGTCGTGCGTGACGAGGACGATGGTCGTCCCGGCGTCGCGGTTCAGCGACTCGAGGAGCTCGATGATCCGCGTGCCCGTTCCCGCGTCGAGGTTGCCCGTCGGCTCGTCGGCGAAGAGTAGCTTCGGCCGGTTGACGAAGGCGCGCGCGATCGCCACGCGCTGCTGCTCGCCCCCCGAGAGCTGCGTCGGCAAATGGTGCCCGCGCTCGGCGAGCCCGACACGGTTCAGGAGGTCGCGCGCGCGGCCGGCGGCATCACGCTCGCCACGCAGCTCGAGCGGAACCTGAACGTTCTCGAGCGCGCTGAGCGATGGGATGAGTTGAAAGCTCTGGAACACGAACCCAACTTTCTCCCCACGTACACGGGCGCGGGCGTCCTCGTCGAGACGGCCGACGTCCTGCCCATCGAGGAGCACGGTGCCGGCGGAGGGCGTATCGAGCCCCGCGAGCAACCCGAGCAGCGTCGTCTTGCCGCTTCCCGATGGACCGACGATCGCGACACGTGCGCCGTCGGGGATCACGAACGACACGTCGCGCAGCACCGTGAGGCGCTGCCCGCCGCTGGGATATTCCTTGGTGAGGGATCGAGCCTCGAGCATGACGGAGCGGACGAAGAGAGTTCAGCCGGCGCGCAGCCGGTGGTCGAGAGATGTCGCGCGCGCCGCGGCCGCCGCGCTGCTCGCGGCCGTCGTCGCGGCGGGGTGCAGCCGTGACGAGCGCAGCGCCGACGTGGACAGCTCGGCTGAGGCACGGGACACGACCGCAGACCGGAGTCTCGCCGCCGAACCGGTGGACCGCAACGCCTCGCACGTCACGAACGGTTCCGCCTCGAGAGCGCCGGCGCCTCGCGCGAGCATCCTCTTCATCGGGACGAGCCTCACGGCGGGATATGGTCTCGATAGCCCCGACCAGGCGTATCCCGCGATCGTCGCGCGCATGCTCGACTCGGCCGGACATCCTGCGGACGTGATCAACCTCGGCGTGAGCGGCGAGACATCTGCCGGCGCGCGTGCGCGGATCGACTGGGCGCTGCGCAACCCCGCCGACGTCGTCGTGGTGGAGACGGGAGCGAACGACGGACTGCGCGGGCTGTCGGTAGCCGCGGCGCGCGAGAACATTCAGACGATCCTCGACAGGATCCGAGTGCTTCGCCCCCGGGCGCGGGTGCTGCTCGTTCAGATGGAAGCGCTGCCGAACCTCGGCGCCCGGTATACGTCCGATTTCCACGCGATGTTTCCCGAGCTGGCGCGAAAGAACGGCGTCGAGCTCGTGCCCTTCCTTCTCGAGGGGGTGGCAGGCAATCCTTCACTCAACCAGCCCGACGGGATCCACCCGAACGCGCGAGGCGCGCGGATCGCCGCGCGCACGGTGTACGACGCGCTCGTTCGCAAGCCGCTGGTGGCCAACGACTGACACGAGGAGACCCATGCCGCAGCGCACCGAGAAGAGCGAGGCATATCGCGCCCCCGATCCAGCGGTGGTGACGCAGCGATCGACCGCGCCGGGCTCGGACGAGTTCTTCGAGTACTACGGGAAGTACATCGCGCTCGTCCCCGCGGGCGACATCGTGACCACGCTCGCCGGGCAGATCATCGAGACGGTGGACTTCCTGCGCGAGATCCCCGCCGAGCGAACGACGACGGGCTATGCTCCTGGAAAGTGGAGCATTCGCGACGTGGTCTGTCACATCAGCGATGCCGAGCGGATCTTCGCCTATCGCGCGCTGCGGATCGCCCGCGGCGACGCGACGCCACTGGCCTCGTTCGACGAGAACGCCTACGTCCCGACGGCTGGCGCGAACGCCCGGTCGATGGACTCGCTGCTCACGGAGCTGCTGGCGGTGCGCGAGGCGACGCTCGAGCTCCTCGCCGGGCTTCCCACGGAGGCGTGGGCGCGGCGGGGAACGGCGAGCGGGAAGACGGTGAGTGTGCGCGCGCTGGCCTGGATCGCGGCCGGGCACGAGCTGCATCACCGGGCGATCGTCGGGGAGCGCTACCTGTAGCTGGCAGGCGCCGGCTGGAGCTTCGACACTGCAACGTGGGGCGTGGAAAAACGGCGGCTGCGGGGTGTTGCGTTCCGACCCCCGACCCCGCTAATCTTCAAGGCTGCCAGCGAGTTACGGTCGCCGGCGGTCGCGCGACCAGGCGCAGCTCTCTCTACTTCAACGTCAGCGTTTTCTATGGCGATTCCCGCCACGCAGATCCGCCGCGGCATGGTCCTCGTCTTCGAGGGGAAGCCCTGCCGAGTCGTCGAGTTCCGCCATCACACGCCCGGCAACCTCCGCGCGATGGTGCAGGCGAAGCTGAAGGACCTGAAGAGCGGCTCCAGCTTCGAGCATCGCTTCCGCGCCGCGGATTCCGTCGAGCCGGCGTCGATGGAGACGCACGATCTCGAGTTCCTGTATCAGGGTGGTGACACGTACCACTTCATGAACACGGAGAACTACGATCAGCTCGAGATGGACGACGAGGCGCTCGGCGACAACGCGCAGTGGATGCAGCCGGGGATGAAGATCCAGGCGGAGTTCTACGAGGGGAAGCCGATCGGCATCCGCCTCCCGAACACGCTGACGCTGGAGATCGTCGAGACCGCGCCGGTGATGAAGACGGCGACGAAGAACGCGTCGAGCAAGCCCGCGAAGCTCGAGAACGGCGTGACGGTGAACGTGCCCGAGTTCCTGAGCACGGGTGAGAAGATCCGCGTCAACCCGACGACCGGCGAATACCTCGATCGCGCGAAGTAGGCATGCTCGCGCGCTCGCGGCGCGAGCGTTGCGAGCGTCGAGCGCGACGGTGGAGCGAGCGGGCGAAGCAGTTGAAAAGCCTTCGCGGCTCCGTTAGAATGCATGTCTCCGCCGAGCGTGGCGGAACGGCACGGCTGGCCGGCGGGCGGGACCAAGTCGGCCACATGGTGACCGTAGCTCAATCGGTTAGAGCACCGGACTGTGGCTCCGGGGGTTGGGGGTTCAATTCCCCTCGGTCACCCTTGGCAAGCGAGGAGAAGCGAGCCGCACGGCTCGCGGCCTGACGTAGGTCCGTAGCTCAATTGGTAGAGCACCGGTCTCC
>DATAIN010000169.1:0-3412 GCA_036262635.1 Gemmatimonadaceae bacterium
GTTGCGCGAGTAGACGTCACCGTAGGTGCAGCGTCCGGTGCGCGCGTCGTACGCGCAGTCGGTGCGGCCGCGCGACGTCGTCTGCGCGTCGTCGCAGATCGAGTCGTAATTGCGGTCGTAGCACTTCACGCCCTTGCGCCCCTTCTGCTTCTCGTGGCCATAGGCGTGACCGCGGCCGCGGTTCCCCGGGCCGTCCCCGTTGTAGTCGCGATCGTGCTCGTAGCGATCGTGCTCGTAGCGATCGTCGTCGTCGTCGCGATCGAAGCGATCGTCGTCATCGTCGTCGCGATCGTTCGCGCCGGCGTTGCGGTCGCGCGTCTGCTGCGAGCCACGAAGGGTCGGGTCGTAGATGTCGATCGCGCGGTCGACGGCACGCTTGTTCGCGACCTTCTGCGCGAGCGCGGGGCTCGTGGCCAGGAGGAGCGCGGCAGCGACGAAGAACGGACGAGTGATTCGAGTCATGTGATGCCTCCGCAACGGTGAGCGCGACGCGAGACGCCGCGACGCACCCCTGACAAAGGCATGGTGCCTGCCAGACGCCCGCGCGCGACGTGCTGCGACTCAAGCGCCTGCGCGTGAACCACTTGCAGCTCAGCAGCACGCGTGTGACTCGACGCACAACGTCCTGATGGGTGGACGGCCGGCTGTCCAACGACTGCGGCCCCTACTCCGTCTGCGCCTCGAGCTTCGCCGGATCGAAGTACGCGCGGAAGCGCTTGACCCGCCCGTCGGCCATCTCGACCACGCTCACGCCCGCGTACGTCACCGGCTTGCCGTGGATGCGGCCGGTGCTCGTCCACTCGAGCATCGCGGTGCCGTCGCGCTCGACGATGCGCGAGAAGTCCGAGTGGATCTCCTCGAAGCTGTCGCGGTAGGCGCGCCAGAAGTGGCGTGCGCCCTCCGGGCCACGATGCGGCGTGAGGTCGTGCGGATTGCTGATCTCCGCGTCGCCGTCGAAGAGCGAGACGATTCCCTCGACGTCGCCCCCTTCCTCGAGCGCGTGCAGCGCGGCGACGAAGCGGAGCGCGTCGCCTCCGCGGTCGGCGGGCTGTGTCGCGCCCGCCGCGGCCTGCATCGAATCGGCGACCACCGTTTCGGCGGGACTGCTCCTGCGCGTCGTCCCGACGACGCTCCCCACCGCGCGCATCAGGTCGCGCTCGGCGCGCTCGAGCGGATCGGCGATGAACTTGTGCACCATCTCGACCGCGCTCGCCGCCGCGTGCTGGAAGGTCCCCGACCCGACGCCGAGCTCGCGCAGCGTCTGCTCGACCCAGGCGTAATGCCGGGTCTCGTCGTCCGCGGCGCGGGTGACGACGTCGCCGACGTCGGGCGGGTAGCTGTTGCCGGCGAAGCGGCGGTACTTGTCGCGCGCCTGCCCTTCCACCGCCTTGAAGGCGAGGAGCAGCGTCGCGTCGGTTCCCGCCGAGCCTAACGCCTGGACGACGAGCTTGAGCGCGCCCGTCGGATGCGGAAGCTCCGTCGGCACCCCGCCACGGGCGCGCACGAGCGCGGCCAGCTCCTCGATGTGGCGCTTGTGGTCGGCGCGATACCGGACGAGGCTCTCGCGGTACCGCTCGTCGCGCACGCGGTCGATCGCGACGGTGTACGCCTCGACGGCGTCGTGGTCGAGCTGGAGCAGATCGTTCAGGTCGGCGATGACCTGGGCGGTGTCGCGCATGCGAATCCTCCGATGGACGTCGTGCCGCGGGGCCGCGGCTGCCGGTGCATCGCGAGCAAGCGGCGTTCCCTCACCCCGCCAACCGTTTGCTCCTCGCGCCCGGCCGCCGTACGATCGTCACCGCGCACGCGTCCTGCAGCGCCGATGTCCACACCCCATACCCCACACCCCATGACCTCCACCCCCCTCGCCCACGGCACTCCCGCGCCCGACTTCACCCTCCACTCCACCCCCGATCAGTCGGTCTCGCTGAGCGACTTCCGCGGGCACAACGTCGTGCTCGTCTTCTATCCCGCCGACTTCAGCCCGGTGTGCGGCGATCAGGTCACGCTCTACAACCAGATCCTCCCGGAATTCCGCCGGCTCGATGCGGAGATCCTCGGCATCTCGGTGGATGGCGTCTGGTGCCACCGCGCCTTCGCGGAAGCGCGCAACCTCCACTTCCCCCTGCTCGCCGACTTCGAGCCGAAGGGCGACGTCGCGCGCCGCTACGGCGTCTATCGCGAGAAGGATGGGATCACCGAGCGCGCGCTCTTCGTGATCGACGGCGAGGGCATCGTTCGCTGGAGCTACGTCTCCCCGGTCGGCGTGAATCCCGGCGCCGACGGGATCCTCGAGGCGCTCGAGGGACTCCATGCCGACGCGTCGCACCCGGCGGGAGCGGGGAGGTGAGCGCGCAGCTGCGTCCCGCCGTCGGAGCGGACGATCACGCGCAGGGGCCGGCCGACGCGCCGGTGACGCTGGTCGAGTACGGGGACTACGAGTGCCCGCACTGCGGGCGCGCCGCGCCGATCGTGCAGCGCGTGCAGCAGCGCTTCGGCGAGCGGCTGCGCTTCGTCTTCCGCAACTTCCCGCTGAGCGAGGTGCATCCGCACGCCGAGCACGCCGCCGAGGCCGCGGAGTCGGGCGGCGCCCACGGGCGCGAACCCGGCTTCTGGGCGATGCACGACGCGATCTACGCGCACCAGCAGGACGGCCCCCGCGCGTTAGGCGACGCGCGTCTCGCCGAGTACGCGGGAGAGGCGGGGCTCGACGGCCGCGTCGTCCTCGAGGACATCCGCGCCGAACGGTTCGCCGACCGCATCCAGCGCGACTTCATGAGCGGCGTGCGCAGCGGCGTGAACGGGACCCCGACGTTCTTCATCAACGGGTTCCGGTTCGATGGCTCGTGGGACGAGGCGGGACTCGTCGCGGCGATTGAAGAGGAGCTTTCGGCTGCAAGCCGTTAGCTGGTCGCACGTAGTGAGCGCACGAAGGCGCCGATGCGCGAGTCGGGCGCGGCGCCGAGCTCCTCTCGCAGGAGTTGCTCGTGCGCGCGCGCGTGCCGGATCGCCTCCGCCGGATCGCCCGTCGCGGCGAGGGCGCGCATCAGCCGCAGCGCGATGCGCGAGCTGAAGCGGTCGTGCGCGGCGAGCTGGCGCCACCAGACCGCAGCGCCGGACGCGTCGCCCCGCTCCTCGCGCTCGGTGGCGACGCGCTCTACCGCGTGCGTCCACCGCCGCGCGAGGTGAGCGCGCTCCGCCTCGAGCCACTCCTCGAGCTCGGGGGATGCGTCGGTGACGTGGAGGCCGGGGAGGAGCGGCCCGCGGTAGAGGCCGAGCGCGTCGGCGGGGCGGTCCTCGTCGAGGGCGCGCTCGAACTCGATCGCGTCGCACCAGAGCGCGCCGGCGCGGACGCACAGCTCGTCGCCGCGCCCGCGCGGGACGACGTCGGCGCCGAGGGTGCGGCGGAGGA
>DATAIN010000170.1:0-4674 GCA_036262635.1 Gemmatimonadaceae bacterium
TACCGCGTCGCGCTCAAGGACATGGAGCTGCGCGGGGCGGGGAACCTGCTCGGGCCCGAGCAGTCGGGTTTCGTGCAGGCCGTCGGCTTCGATCTCTACCTCCGCCTGCTCGAGGAGCAGGTGAACCGGGTCACGCGGGCCGAGGGCGCGCCGGCGCTGGTGCCGGCCGACGTCTCGATGGACGTGCCGACCTATCTGCCCGACGAATACATCGTCTCGCAGGATGCGAAGCTCGACATCTACCGGCGCCTCACCCGCTGCACCCAGCCGGCCGAGGTCGAGGCGCTGCGGGCGGAGCTGCGCGACCGCTTCGGGCCGCTCCCCGCGCAGGCGGACGCGCTGCTGCAGCAGGCGATGCTGCGCATCGTCGGCGGCCTGCTCCGTGTGGAAGGCGTCCTGGTGCGCGGTACCGAAGCCCGTGTTACCTTTAGGCCGGACGCGGTGCCCCGGATGAAGGGGCTGTCCGCCGCGTTCCACGAGGTCCAGTTCCAGGCCGAGGTGCGACGAGCGCATCCGCTGTCGCTCAAGCTCACCCGGCTCGGCGGCGCGCCGATGCTCGATGGCCTGGTCCGCGCGCTTCGCTCGTTGCTCGCCTGACGGCACCCGCCGGAGGGCGAGTCGTCGCGCGAGCCTCACAGACATTCAACGTTCGCCTCCCCCCGCATGATTCGCCGGAAAGGTTTGCTCGTGCTCGCCGCGACCACGTCACTGATCGCGTGCGAGGGTTTCAAGGAAGCGATGACCGCTCACGTCGACGTCGCCGCGCGCGCCGCGACGCAGGAGCTCTCCTCCGAGCGCCTGGCGCAGATCATCGGCGGGACGAAGCTGCCCCTCCAGAAGGCGGTCTTCGAGGACTTCACCAAGGTCTGGGTCGCCTACCAGCTGCTCGGCCACGCCGCCGCGCACAACGACTCGCTCACCGACCGCAAGGCGATCGATGACGCGATGTGGCCCGCGGTCACGCAGCAGAAGCTGCAGAAGTTCTACGAGCAGGTCTCGGCGTCGCTCCCGCATGACACGGCGAGCGAGGCGAACTACGCGACGGGGAACATCCTGATCGCGCGACACATCCTCCTCCTGACGAAGCCGACCGCGCAGGGCGCGCCGCCGCTGGCGCCGGCGCAGGTCGACTCGGTCCGCCGCGCGGCCGAAGCGCTCCGCGCGCAGGTGACGTCGGCGAACTTCGAGACGCTCGCGAAGAGCCGCAGCCAGGACCCGGGCTCCGCGCGCCAGGGCGGGCTGCTCCCGCCCTTCCACGGCGGCGAGATGGTCCCCGCGTTTGAGCAGGCGGTGCGCGAGCTGAAGCCCGGCGAGATCTCGCCGCTCGTCCAGACCGAGTACGGCTTCCACATCATCCAGCGCCTTCCCTACTCGCAGGCGAAGGCCGCGTACAGCGCCGAGTTCGCGAAGAACTCCACGCGCGGCGCGGAGAGCACCTACGTCGCGCGGCTCGAGCAGTCCGGGAAGATCCAGGTGAAGAAGGACGCCCCGGCGAAGGTCAAGGCGATCATGCGCGATCCGGACTCGTACCGGAACGACAAGAGCGTGCTCGCCACCTCGAGCAACGGCGACTTCACGGGCGCGCAGTTCGTGCGGTGGTCCGCGACGCTGCCGCCGCAGCTCGTGCTGCAGATCCAGAACGCCCCCGACTCGCTGCTCCCCGATCTCGTGAAGGCGATGGTGCGGAACGACCTGATGCTGCATCGTGCCGACAGCATGAAGATCGGCATCGACAGTGCGCAGCTGACGGCGATGTACGGCCAGGTGAAGAACGTCGTCGTCCAGCTCTGGCAGGAGCTCGGCGTCGATCCGTCCGCCCTCGCGCAGGCGGGGAAGACGGTCACCGAGCGCGAGAAGATCGCGGGCGAGCGCGTGAACCAGTTCCTCGACGATCTCGTCGCGGGACGGAAGCAGTACGCGCCGGTGCCGAACGAGCTCTCGCAGATCCTCCGCAGCAAGTACGAATCGAAGATCATTCCGCAGGGAATCGATCGTGCCTTCGAGCGGGCGCAGAAGACGCGCGCCTCGTCGGATTCGACGGGCCGCGCCGCGCAGCCGCCGTCGAACGTGCCGCTGCCGCAGCAGGCGCCGGCCGGAGCCGGCACGCGAGCTCCCTGAGCAGGTCGTCCGCGTGGCGGGCCGGAGCATCGGCCCGCCACGCGCGCATTCTCCCGCGCCGGACCCCGGCGCGGCGCCGCGGGTATCTTGAAAACATGTCACGCTACCTCTTCGCTCTCGTCGCGCTCGCGACTCCCGCGCTTCTCGCGCAGCCTGTCGGCGCCCAGGACTCCAGCGCCGCGGTCCCGGTCGGCCGCCAGATCCCCGTCGATCGCATCGTCGCCGTCGTCGGCAACAAGGCGATCCTCTACTCGAACGTCATCGAGGCGGTGAACGTCCGCCGCGCGCAGGGCCTCCAGCTTCCCGCCGACTCCGCGGGGCAGGCGAAGGTCATGCGCCAGATCGTGGACGAGCTGATCGACGAGGAAGTGCTCGTGCAGAAGGCGAAGGACGAGCATGTCACCGTCGCCGACGCCGACCTCTCGGCGACCGTCGAGAGCCAGATCAAGCGCGTGCGCGGCCAGTTCACGACCGAGGAGGAGTATCGGACGGAGCTCCGCAAGGCGGGCTTCGGGAATCCCGAGGAGTACCGCCGCAGCATCACCGACGAAGCCCGGCGCTCCGCGCTCCAGCAGCAGCTCATCCAGAAGCTGAAGCAGGACGGAAAGCTCGTGCAGGTCGGCGTCTCGGAGGCGGACGTCTCGAAGACCTACGGGGAGCGCAAGGCGGATCTGCCGAAGCGTCCCGCGACGGTCACCTTCCGCCAGATCGTCGTGGCGACGAAGCCGTCGGCGGCGGCGCGAGCGAAGGCGCGCGCGAAGGCCGACTCGCTGCTCGCCGAGATCAAGGCGGGGGGCGACTTCGCGCTCATCGCGAAGCGCGAGTCGATGGATCCGAGCAAGGACCAGGGGGGAGATCTCGGCTGGAACCGGCGCGGCAGCATGGTCCCCGAGTTCGAGCAGTGGATGTTCGCGCTCCAGCCGGGGCAGGTGAGCCCCGTCGTCGAGACCGCGTTCGGCTTCCACATCATCAAGGTCGACCGCGTCCAGCCGGCCGAGGTGAAGGTCCGCCACATCCTCATCCGTCCCACCATCGACTCCACCGCGATCGCCGGCGCGCAGGCGGAAGCGAACGCGGTGGCCGACTCGCTCCGCAGCGGCGCTCCCTTCGACTCGCTCTCGCGCCGCCATCATGATCCGATGGAGCTGCGCGGCGCGTTCGATCCGTGGGAGCGCGCGCAGCTGCCGCCCGAGTACGCGGCCGCGCTGGAGGGGAAGAAGGCGGGGGACATCACCGCGCCCTTCCGCATCGAGGATCCGCGGCGCGGCGCGAAGTTCGTGATCGTCTCGATGCTCACCTCGGTCGAGGGTGGCGACTACACCATCGACGACCTGCGCGAGCGCATCCGCGACCAGCTCGCGCAGGAGAAGGCGATGCGCCGTCTCCTCGACCAGCTGCGGCAGTCCACCTACGTGTCCATCCGCATCTAGCGTGGCGCGTCCCCGCCTCGCGGTCACGCTCGGCGACCCGCGCGGCATCGGGCCGGAGATCGTCGCCCGCGCGCTGGCCGACGAGCGCGTGCGCGCGGCCTGCGAGCCACGCGTCATCGGACCGGCGGGGACCGGCGTCGCGGTGCACGACGCGTTAGGCGAATGGCGTCGTGGCGGGTCGGCCGCGGCCGCGGGGGCGTTCGCCGGCCGCGCCGTCGAGGTCGCGGCGCGGCTCGCGCTCGCGGGCGAGGTGGAGGGGATCGTCACCGCGCCGCTGGACAAGAGCGCGCTCCTCGCCGGCGGCTTCGACTATCCCGGACACACCGAGATGCTCGCCGCGCTTGCCGGCACGCGCGTCGCGATGATGTTGGCCTCGGATCGCCTGCGCGTCGTGCTCGCGACCACGCATCTGCCGCTGCGCGACGTGCCGCGAGCGCTCGACCGCGCCTCGATCCTCGACGCCGCCGAGGTGACGCGCGCCGGCCTCCGCGACTGGTTCGGGATCGCCGAGCCCCGCATCGCGCTCTGCGCGCTCAATCCGCACGCCGGCGACGGCGGCCGGTTCGGGCGCGAGGACGACGAGCTCCTCGCTCCCGCGGCGCGTGAGGCGGGGATCGCCGGTCCGTTCCCCGCCGACACCGTCTTCGTGCGCGCGATGCGCGGCGCCTTCGACGCGGTGATCGCGCCGTATCACGACGTCGGCATGACCGCGATCAAGGTCGCGTCCTTCGGCCACGCCGTGAACGTCACCCTCGGCCTGCCTTTCCCGCGCACCTCGCCCGACCACGGTACCGCGCTCGACATCGCCGGCACCGGCGCCGCCGATCCATCGAGCTTCATCGAAGCGATGCTCCTCTGCGCGCGCATCGCCGCGCGCAGGGCGCCGCAGACTCCCTCACCCACGCCCGTCCGATGATCCGCCCGATCGCCCTTCTCGCAGCCGCGGCGCTCGCCGCCTGCGCGACCACTCCGTCCAGCCGCCCCGCGACCGCGACTCCGCCTGTGGCGACGCAGGCCGAGGCGCCACGCGCGCGCGCCGGCCGCCAGCCCGACACCGCGTTCAGCGCTCCGCAGCGCGCCGTCGTCGTCGCGGCCGACCAGCGGGCGATCGACGCCATCGTCGCCG
>DATAIN010000171.1:0-4383 GCA_036262635.1 Gemmatimonadaceae bacterium
GCTTCCTCGTACCGCCGGGATCAGAAGCTCGGCGTGTCCTCGAAGGCGAAGTCAGAAGGGGAGGATCGACGAGAGCGCATCCCCGCGAATCGTGATGCTCGGAACGAAGATCACGTCGCTCCGCCGCACTCCCAGCGCGGAGTGATCGTAGTAGATCCCGAGCTCCGGGGCGACGCTCGCGTCGCGTCCGCCGATGCGCAGGCCGAAGAAGCCGCCGGCGGTGGGCCGGTCGTGCGGAACGTCGCGGGAGAGGGGCGCGACCTGGATGACCCGCAGCCCGCCGTATGGCACCAGCTGCCGGTCCTCGCGCGCCGACGCGAGCAGGGACAGCTCGCCTTCAGCGTGCTGTCCCCAGTTCACGAACCCGCCGCCCACCATCAGCGAGACCGCGACCGCGGTATCCGCGTCAGGCGTCTGGGGCACGGCGTCGAGGCGGCGCTTGTAGTTCACGACCACCCCGCTCCACGAGGGAACACGGATGCCGAGGTCCGAGCGCGAGTCGATCCCGTAGCGCAGCTCCGAATCCACTCCGGGCATCGTCGCCGCGGCGGTGTCGCCCTTCGCCTCGAAGCCGTTCGGGATCACGAACGCAGTGGTCGCCTTCGTGTGCTTCGTCGCGGGTACCGTCCGTGCGGTGCTGCCGACGCTGTACGGGATGCAGCCGGTCGCGAACGCGGCGGCGACGGCGGCGAGGATCATCTTCGAGACCATGACTGCTCTCCGGTGGGGGACGGCGAGCAGTCTAGGGATGCAGTCGCAAGGGGCCCATACGTCGTGTGACGTAGGAGCCGCGCTAGTGCGCGTCGGCCGCCATCCCGACGCCCGGCTTCGGGCGCCTGAGCAGCAGCACCGCGGGCGAGACAGCGACGAACGCGATCATGATCATGATCCACGCATCGTTGAAGCTGCGCATCGCCGCCTGCTGCATGACCTGACCGTTCAGCGCCGCGAGCGCGGCAGCCTTCGCCTGGATCGGCGCGAACCCTCGCCCGATGAATCCCGCGGTCAATGCCTGCAACCGGGCGTCGGTGATCGGGTTCCCGGCGACGACCGAGCTGACGAGATCGACGCGGTGAATGGCCGTGTGCTCGGTGACGTAGTTGGCGAGGATCGCGATGCCGAAGGCGCCGCCGAGCTGACGCGAGAGGTTGATCAATCCCGCGGCCTGCTGTGCCTCGCTCGGCTTGAGGCTCGCATAGGCGACGTTGTTGATCGGTGCGAAGAGGAAGCCGAGTCCCAGTCCGCGCACGATCAGCGCGGCGCGCACGTCCGGCTCGCCGGCCGCGGTGGTCAGGTGGCCGAGCTTCCACATCGATACCACGAACAGGGTGACGCCGATCGCGATGAGGACGCGGGCGTCGGCCTTCGGCTTCGCGCCGTTGAGCATCGCGCCGCAGAAAAGAGCGGTCGCCCCCGTCGCCAGTCCGCCGGGGAGCATGGCCAGCCCGGTCTCGGTGGGGGTGAAGTGGAGGATCCCCTGCGCGAAGAGCGGGAAGATGAACACCCCGCCGTACAGCCCGAACCCCAGCGAGACGAAGAGAAAGATCGACGCCGCGAGCTGGCGGTTGTGCAGCACGCGGAAGTTCACGACGGGATTCCTGTTCCGCGAGGAGAGCTCCCACCAGAGCATCGTGATGAGGCAGGCCGCGGCGAGGATGGCGAGCCGCAGGATGGTCGCGCTCTCGAACCAGTCCTTCGCGTTCCCCTCCTCGAGCACGTACTGGAGCGACCCGACGCCGACGGTGAGGAGGCCGATGCCGAGCCAGTCCACCTGCCCGCGCCGCGCCTGGTGGTCGGGCGAATCGTGGAGGAACGTCGTCACCAGCAGCGCCGACACGATCCCGATCGGCACGTTGATGAAGAAGCACCAGTTCCAGGTGTAGTTGTCGGTGATCCACCCGCCTAACGTCGGGCCGAGCGTCGGCGCGACGATGATGCCGAGCAGGAAGACCGCCTGAACGAGCCCCTGCTCCTCGCGCGGGAAGATCTGGCGCAGGGTGGCCTGCGCGGTGGAGAGCAGCGCGGCGCCGCCCGCCCCCTGCAGCACGCGCCAGAAGACGAGCTCCCAGAGCGAGTGCGAGGTCCCGCAGAAGAACGACGCGACGACGAACAGGATGATCGACGCGGTGAGGTACCGCTGCCGGCCGAACCGCTCGGTGAAGAAGGCGGTCATCGGCAGGAAGATCACGTTGGAGAGGATGTAGCCCGTGCTGACCCAGCCGATCTCCTCCTGCGTCGCGCCGAGGTTTCCCGCCATCTGCGGGAGCGCGACGTTGATGATCGTGGTGTCGAGGACCTCCATGATCGCGGCCGTGATGAGGCCGAGGAGGATCAGCCATCGATACTTCTCGACGTGCGCCGCGGCGGCGGCATGCAGCGCGGCGGTGGCCCGCGGGGTCGGTCTGGCGGGCGCGGCGCCGGCCGCGGTGGACGGTTCAGCTTCTGCGGAGGTGCTCATCTATGTCGAGAACGCGTACGTCGGGCCGAAGGAACGAAGCCCGGAAGATAGCTGGTTACTGACCAGAAAGTCAGTAACGCCGGCCGGCCCGCAGGGGTTCCCCAGGGGGCACGCGGGGTGCCAGCGGCCTGCCCGCAGGGCGACGAGCGCGCCCGACTACTTCGCTCTGCGCGTCGGCGTCGCCTCCAGCGGGTTCTCGGGCCAGTGGTGCTTCGGGTAGCGTCCGCGCAGGTCCTTTCGCACGTCGAAGTAGCTCGTTCTCCAGAAGCCGGCGAGATCGCGTGTCACCTGGACCGGACGCTGCGCGGGGGAGAGAAGGTGCAGCGTCAGCGGTACGCGTCCCCCGCCGACGCGCGGCGTCTCGGCGAGGCCGAACATCTCCTGCAGCCGCACCGCGAGCACCGGCGCGCGCGGGTCGGCGTAATCGATCGGGATGCGCGACCCGCTCGGAACGACGTGATGCGTCGGCGCGAGCTCGTCGAGCGCGGCGCGCCGCCGCCAGCCGACGGCGTCGAGAAGCAGCGCGCCGAGGTCGAGGCGGCGCAGATCCTCCAGCCGGCGCATTCCGCCGAGGTGCGGCGCGAGCCAGACGTCGAGCGTCGCGCCTAACGCTTCGTCGGACACGTCGGGCCAGTCCGGATCGAGCGCGTGCACGAAGGCGAGCCGCTCGCGCAGCCGCCGGGCGCCCTCGGACCAGGGGAGCGACGCGATGCCGCGCCGCCGTACCGCTTCGACGAACGCGCGCCCGACGAGCGCTTCGTCGGGATCGCGGACCGCCGCGTCCGCGAGCACGATCGCGCCGAGCCGCTCGACGCGGCGCGCCTGGACGACGCCCGCCTCCTCGTCGAACGCGACGGAGTCCTCGGTCGTGATGTCGCCCCCGAACAGCGTGCGCAGCTCCTGCTCCCCGAGCGACGCGGCGAGATAGATGCGGCTCTCGCCTCGCCGGCCATCGAGGTCGGCGATCGCGATGAACTCGGCGCCGGTGAGGCTCTGCTCCGCGGCGAGCATCGCACCGCCGCCGGCGCGGGTGAGGTAACGACCTGGCTGCCGGGCACGCCTTCGTGCGACGCGATCGGGATACGCCAGGGCGACGAGCGCGCCGACGCTCAGTGGCTCGATCGCGGCGCTCGAAGAGCGCCCTCCGCCGCCGCGGGCGGCGCGCGCTCGCTCGGCGAGATTGCGCGCGTCGGCGTGCGCGCGACGGAGCGCATCCCGGTCGACGGTCAGCCCGGGCGGCGCCGCGTCACGACCGGCGCGCAGCAGCTCCACGCGCAGCGCAATGTCGGCGTCGACACCCGCGCGCTCGGCGCGCACCACGTCGCGCTCGAGCAGCAGCGCGGCGACTTGCGAAGCGAGCGCCAGCGATTCGCCGGTGCCGGCCGCGAGGAGCATGTGCGCCAGTCGCGGGTGGGCGGGGAGTCGCGTCATCGCGCGGCCGTGAGGCGAGACGCGGCCATCGGGCTCCAGCGCGCCCAGCTCGCGCAGGAGCTCGCGCGCCTGGGCAAGCGCCGCTGACGGCGGCGCGGTGAGCCAGCGCAGCTCGTCGGCATCGGCTATTCCAGCGACCGCCAGCTCGAGCGCGAGCGGAGTGAGATCGGTGACGAGAATCTCCGGCGGCGACTGGGCGACCAGACCATGATCGTCGTGCTCGGCCCAGAGGCGATAGCAGACGCCCGGTGCGGTGCGGCCGGCGCGCCCGCGGCGCTGCTCGGCCGACGCGCGCGAGACACGCGTCGTCTCGAGCCGCGTCATCCCGGAGTTGGGATCGAAGCGCGGGCCGCGCGCGAGCCCACCGTCCACCACGATGCGCACGCCCTCGATCGTCACGCTCGTCTCGGCGATCGAGGTCGCGAGCACGACCTTGCGTCGCCCGCGCGGAGCAGGAGAGAGCGCGCGATCCTGCTCTTCGCCGGAGAGGGAGC
>DATAIN010000172.1:0-8162 GCA_036262635.1 Gemmatimonadaceae bacterium
ATTACGCGGAGCCGATCGGCAGGATGCAGGCGGCCGGGCTGCCGGTGCCGCAGATCATGCATCTCTTCGCGTTCAAGCCGGACCGCACCGACCATCTGTCGCGCTTCACGCAGGGCGTGATGCGCGGGCCGTCGCCGCTCTCGCCGGGGATGCGCGAGCTGATCGCCGCCTTCACCTCGCGGCGTAACGACTGCCCCTTCTGAATCGGCTCGCACGCCGCGGTCGCGGCGTATCTGCTGGAGAACACCGATCTCGTGCAGGCGGTGCTGAAGGACTATCGTACCGCGCCGATCAGCGACAAGGAGAAGGCGCTCTTCGCCTTCCTCGAGAAGATGAATCGCGAGTCGAACCGCCTGCAGCCGGCGGATCTCGACGCGGCCCGCGCCGCGGGGTGGAGCGACGAAGCGCTCTACGACGCGATCACGGTCTGCGCGCTGTTCAACTTCTACAACAAGTGGATCGACGCGACCGGCGTCAGCGACATGACCCCGGAGCTGTACGCGATGTCGGGGCAGCGGCTGGGGACGCGGGGGTACGTGCCGGCGGAGCAGCCGGTAGGGCAGGGGCCGTAGGCGTTAGGCGGAAAGCAGGAGGCGGGAAGCAGTGAGCGACTGCGCAGCCGCACTGCGGTGACGCCGTTGCCTACTGCTTCCCGCCTCCTGCCTATCGCCCCCAGCCTACCGCTCCCAGCGCCTCACGGCCCTCCCACCCCCGGCCCCTGCGCCCCGGCGTCCGGCTCCTGCGGGCGCGGACGGAGCTTCAGCTGCTGGCCGAAGTTGCGGCTGAAGCTGAGGAAGACGCCTCGCATCCCGAAGCGGCGCTCCGAGGTCTCGATCACCTGGCCGTTCCGTGTCTCGAAGCCGAACTGCGTCAGGTTGAACGGATCCTGCACGCGCAGCGTCAGACTTCCCTTGTCGCCCCAGAGCTTCCGGCGGAGCGCGACGTTCGAGAAGACGAACGCCTTCTGCGAGCCGCCCTCCGTCTTCGCCGGCGCGCGATAGTTCGCGAACATCTGCAGGTCGAGCGTCGGCGAGAGCTTGTAGCTCGCGTTCGCGCGGGCGTTCCAGATGAACGCCTTCGTCGAGAGCGCGCCCGCGTCGCTCGTGTAGCGGAACGCGCCGCCGCCGCCGAACACGTTCAGCCCGCCGATGCGATACGTCACGTTCAGGTCGCCACCCGCGGCGGTCGTGCTCGCGACGTTGGCGAAGGTGCCGACCGAGACGCCGGCCGTGTCCACGGTCCGGATGAAGCGCACCGCGTGCGCAGTCTTCCGCAGGTACGGGGTGAGCTGGATCGAGCCCCACTTCCGCGTCTCCTGCAGCCCGAGCTCGAAGGCATCGGTGTACTCGGGGCGAAGCGCCGGGTTCCCGCGCATCGCGTTGCGCGCGTCCTCGCGGAAGCCGATCGGCGTGAGCTGGAAGGGATCCGGACGCGTGATGCGCCGCGAGTAGCTCGCCTTCACCTGCCGCATCTCGGTCGCGTTGTACGAGAGGATCGCGCTCGGGAAGGCGCTCGCGTAGTCGTTGTCGTAGCGCTGCCCGGTCGTCGGCACGGCGAGCCGCGTCGATGCCTGCTCGAGGCGGAGGCCGAGCTGGCCGTCCACCTTCTTCACACGCTGCGAGAGCACCGAGTACGCTGCGCCGATCTGCTCCTTGTACGTGAACGCGCTCGCCCGATCGGCGGCCGGATCGTAGGTGCCGGTCGCGGCGTCACGGTACGCCGCGGTGAAGTCGTTCGCGGTCGAGCGGGAGGTGCCCTTCAATCCCGCCTCGATCTTCGTGCCGGTGCCGAAGGGCTTCGTGTAGTCGGTCTGCCAGACCCACGACGGCATCCGCATCAGCGTGTTGTCGAACTCCGCGGGGGGCACCGTCGTCCCCGTCGACGAGTCGGCGCGGAGGATCGCGCTCGACAGCCGGTTGTCGATGTCCCACTTGTTGCGCGTGTAGCGCAGCTCGCTCGAGAACGTCGTCGTCTTCGGGCTGCCCGTCCGCCGGAAGGCGAGGGCGTAATCCTGGGAGAGGTTGTGCTGCTCGACGCTGCTGAACTGGTTGAACAGTCCGGTCACGCTTCTCTGGTCATCGAGGTTGGCGTAGTAGACGCCGCTCTCGCGCTGGAAGTGGCCGGCCGAGAGCGTGCCGTCGAAGGTGAACGCGTCGCGCGGGGAGAGCTTGTACTCGCTGCGCAGCGTGGCGTTCTGCGAGCGCGGATGTCCGTGCCCCTCCGACGTCCCGTTCGTGAACGCGGGCAGCCCGGGGATCAGGTTCTCGCGCGAGGAGCTCCCCTCGAACTCGCGCTGGTCGCGGAAGAAGTTGTACGAGGTGTAGAAGGTGAACGGCCCCTTCTGGCGGCCGACGTTTCCCGAGACGTTCGCGAGTCCGGTGCTCCCCGTCCCCGCGCTCACGCCTCCGCTCAGTCCCTGCTCGGCTTCCTGGTTGAGCACGATGTTGATGATCCCCGCCGTTCCCTCGGGATCGTTCTTCGCCGAGGGATTGGTCGCGACCTCGATGTTCTTGATGCTGCTCGACGGGATCTGCGCGAGGAAGTTGCCGAGCTGCTCCCCGGAGAGCGGTGTCGCGCGCCCGTTGATCTGGACGACGACGTTCGCGTTGCCGCGGAGGGTGATGTTGTTCGACCCGTCCACCTCGACCGAGGGCACGTTGCGCAGCGCGTCGACGGCGGTGCCCCCGCTCGCGCTGGCCATGTTCTTCACCGAGTAGCTGTTCCGGTCCGGGGCGACGGTCACGTCGGGACGCTCCGCGGTCACCGTCTGCTCTTCGAGCTGCACGGGGATCGACGTCGCCTTCATGTCGCCGAGGTCCACCGCGATCTGGCTCGCGGTGATCGAGACGTCGCCGCGGACGAGCGGCGCGAAGCCGATCGCGCGGAAGCGCACCGTGTAGATGCCGGGGCGCAGCCCGTTGACGCGGAAGCTGCCGTCCGGCGCGGGGAGCGCGCCGCCGACGAAGCTGCTGTCGCTCGCCCGCCGCACGGTGACCGACCCCGCGCCGATCGGCGCCCCGGAGGTGGCCTCGACGAGGCGGCCGCGGATCTCGCCGCCCGCCGCGGGAGCGCCGTTAGGCGGTCCGCCCTCGGGTAGCGGTCGCGTCACCATCTGCTGCGCGTTCGCAGTGGAGGCGGCGAGGAGCAACGCGCCGGCGCCGAGTGCTGCTCGAAGGGTCGTGTACATGGGAGGAGCCTGTCGGAGTGTGACCACGGCCGCGGGGTGGCGGCCGGGTCTCCATCAGACAGGCTCCCGCCGGGGATCGTTTCCTGTCGGGGAAAGTTCTTACAGGGTCATTACGTTCGGGGGTTGGAGGACGCTGAGCGCGTGGAGGACACGGAACTGTCGGCTCTTCATCACAGAGGGCGCCGAGGACCACCAAGGACACCGAGGGTTCCCCGACCGGTCGAGGTCCGGTAACAGCGAGTTGCCTGGTGGGCCAGGAGGGGAAAGGACCGTCATGCCACGAGCCTCGAACGATCCTCGGGCGCGCCGGACGGGATGATCTCCCGTGGCGTGCCCCCCAATCAGTTCAGGCTCTGGAGCACGGCGTTCAAGGACTCACGGTGCCCTCGGTGTCCTCCATGGTCCTCGCCTGCCGTTCTCTGTGATTGCCAAAGCAGACAGCTCCGCGTCCTCCGACTCCCTCACGCCCTCTCCTCTCCGTCACGCGCGTCTCAGCTCGTCCCGGTAGCGGCGAATGAGCGCCATTCCGTCCGGGCCGCAGAGCGTGCCGCGCTGCTCGGGGGGATACTGGGCGTCGATGTAGGCGAGGGCGCGCTGCGCGGCGCGGAGATCGGCGTCGCGCACCGGCTCTTCACAGAACGCCTCCCAGTCCGCGGCGGTGTGCTTGCCGGCGATGAACTCGTCCATCTTCGCGAGGAACTGCGCGCGCGGCATGGCCGCGGGGCGGCGCATCGCGATGACGGTGAAGACCGCCACCACGACGGCGAGAAGTGCGATACCGACAGCAAGCATCCGCGGAAGTCGATCGATGTGTGAGAGTCTGGCTCGCCGGGATGCTACACGCGGCGCGGGCGCTGGTGCCGCGCACCGGAGACGTCGCGCCGCACATGGTTTGCACAACCCGGCGCCCGGCGGCGCGCGTCACCAGTGGAGTCGCGGTGCAAGACGATCTACAGCTGCTGGTCCGCTGCGCGCCGACGATAGGTGGTCGGGTTGCGCTGCCCCTCCGGCCGCGGGAAGCTGCGCGCGAGAAGCTCGGCGAGATCGGCATCGGACAGCCCCTGCCAGTCGGGCGGCCACGCTGTCAGGTCCAGGGCGCGCGCGCCCGAGGTGAAGCGCAGCACCCGCCGCTGCATCGGAGCTCCCCCCTTCGACTGCTCGACGCTCGCCCACTCGGCGACGCTCCAGTATCGGCCACCGGGGAAGCGGAAGGTGCGAGCCGCGACGCTGTCGGCCGCCGTCCGCTGCGACCCAACGCTCCCGGTCGCGCGCGCGGCGGCGATCGCCTCCGCCGCAGTCAACCCGTGGGGACCGGAGGTCCGGTCGCCACGCACCGGCTGCGCTTCGTGCAGCCACTTCGCGAGCTGCGCGATGGTCGCGGTCTCCCATCCCTTCGGGATCGGGGTGAGGCGGCATTTCGCTTCGCCATCCACCGATTCGAAGGCGAGCCACCCCTCGAGGTAATCGCGCATGTAGTCTTCCGTGCGCGTGGTGGGATGCATCGTCTCGGGGGTGACGTCCCACACCCGCCACGCGCGTCCCTGCTTGTCGGTGAAGTCGCGGAGTGCCATAGCGGGGTGGGAGCTTGCACCAGCCATGCCAGCGCGGTGCCCGGCGCGACCGGTTAGGCAGACTCCGGCCGCTCTTCGTCGCTTCCGGGATGCGCCGCACGGTACGAATTCCGGAAACAGACGTATGGCGCGTCGTACTCGCGGTGCGCGGCCGGGTCGGCGTGGATCGGCGCACCGCGGCTCAGCGTCGCGCGTGTCGCGGCCGGCAGGTCGGGATACGCGCCGGCGCCGACTGCCGCGAGCAGGGCGGCGCCGTAGGCCGGACCCTCCTCCCGATTCACGGTGCTGACCGGAAGACCGTAGACCTCGGCCTGGAGGCGGCGGACGAACGCGCTCTTCGCCCCGCCTCCGGTGAGCAGGAGCTCCCGCGGCGAGAGCCCGAGCTCCTGCAGGATGGCGAGGGAGTCGCGCAGGGCGAAGCAGACCCCCTCGAGGACGGCGCGGGTGAGATGCGCCCGGGTATGCGCGAGACTGAGACCGAGGAAGGCCCCCCGGGCGCTCGCGTCCCGGTGCGGGGTCCGCTCTCCCTGCAGGTATGGGAGAAAGGTCACCCCCTCCGCGCCTCGCGGGACGCTCGCCGCCTCGTCGTCGAGTCGTTGGTCGGCGTCCGCGGCGGAGAGCTCGCGGGCCAACTGGTCCCGGTACCATGCGAACGCGCCCCCCGCCGAGAGGACGACTCCCATCAGGTACCAGGTGCGCGGGAGGACGTGACAGAAGGTGTGCGCGCGCAGCCGCGGGTCGACGAGGGGCTGCGCGGTGGGTGCGAGCACGGTGCCGGACGTTCCCCAGCTGGCCACCGCTTCCCCCGCGGCGACGACACCGACTCCCGCCGCGCCGCACGCATTGTCGGCTCCCCCGCCGACCACCGCCGTCTCGCGCGGCAATCCCGTCGCCGCCGCGCCCTCTGCCGTTAGGCGGCCGAGGACTTCCGCGGAGCCGCCGACGTCGGGGAGGAGCGCGCGCGAAACGCCGACTGCGGCGAGCAGCTCGTCGCTCCAGCGCAGCCGCGCCGGGTCGAACATCAATGTCCCCGATGCGTCGGAAGGCTCGGTCGCGAGCGTCCCCGTGAGGCGGTAGCGGATGAAGTCCTTGGCGAGCAGGATGGTGGCGACGCGCCCGTACGCGGCGGGCTCCCGCTCGCGGAGCCAGAGCACCTTCGGCAGGGTGAAGCCCTCGAGCGCCGGGTTCGACACCCGGTCGCGAAGCGCGCTCTCGCCGCCGGCGCGGCGCGTGATCTCCGCGCACTGCGCCGTCGTCCGGCCGTCACACCAGAGCAGTGCGGGACGGATCACCGCGCCCGCGCGGTCGAGGAAGACCGAGGAGTGCATCTGCCCCGAGATCCCGACCGCGCGCACATGCGCCTGCGGCTTCCGCGCGAGCACCGCGCGAATCGACGCGACGCTCGCCTCCCACCACGCCTCCGGATCCTGCTCGGCCCATCCCGGCTGCGGCGTCTGCATCGTGAGGGGGGTCGTCGCCGACGCGACGACGTCTCCCGCCGCGGCGACGAGGATCGCCTTCACCCCACTCGTGCCGACGTCGAGCCCGAGGAAGAGCTCCTCCGCCACTCAGCGTACTCCGAGCAGGATCTCCATCGTCAGCTGGTCCAGCCGCTCGTAGGCGTACCCCTGCGCGCGGATGGCCGGCAGGTCGAGCGCCTGCGCCTTGAGCTGCGCGGCGCGCTCCGCGCTGAACGTGAGGCGCTCGTCTCGCGCGCCACCGCCGCGTGTGCGCAGCTCGCCGACGAGTTGCTGGATCTCGCGGTCGGCGTTCCAGCGCGCGGCCTTCTCCTTCAGGATCAGATACGTCCGCATGCACCCGGCGGCGAAGTCCCACACGCCGTTCTCGTCCTCGGTGCGATAGGCGTGCGCGTCGAAGTGCCGCATCCCCGTCCACTTCGCGTCCTCGAGCAGCTTCACGAGGAAGAACGCTCCCTTCGGATCGACAGCGCCGAAGCGGAAGTCCTGATCGTAGCGCCCCGGCTTCTGGTCGTTGAGGTCGATGTGGAAGAGCTTTTCCGCGTCGAGCGCCTGCGCGACGCCGTGCGCGAAGTCGAGCCCCGCCATGGTGTCGTGCGCCACCTCCGGATTGAGCCCGACCATCTCGGGATGCGCGAGCGTCCCGATGAACGCGAGCGCGTGGCCGATCGTCGGGAGGTAGATGTCGCCGCGCGGCTCGTTCGGCTTCGGCTCGAGCGCGAAGCGGTAGCCGTGTCCCTGCGCGATGCTGTACTCGCAGAGGAAGTCGAGCGCGTCGCGGAACCACTTCATGGCCTCGCGCGGATCCTTCGCGGCGTTGGTCTCCGTTCCCTCGCGCCCGCCCCAGAACACGTACACCTCGGCGCCGAGCTCCCTGCCGAGGTCCATCGAGCGCATCGTCTTCTGGAGCGCGTAGCGGCGGACGCGCCCGTCGTTGCTGGTGAACGCGCCGTCGCGGAAGGCGGGATCGGTGAAGAGGTTGGTCGTCGCCATCGGGACTTTCATCCCGCTCTGCGCGAGGGCGTTCCGGAAGTCGCGGACGATCCGGTCGCGCTCCGCGCTCGACGCGTCGCGCGGGACGAGATCCTCGTCGTGCAGGTTGACGCCGTACGCGCCGAGCGTGGCGAGCTTCTCGACGATCCGTGCGGGTGCGAGCTGCGATCGCACAGGCTCTCCGAACGGGTCACGCCCGACGTTGCCGACGGTCCAGAGCCCGAAGGTGAAGTGATGCTCTGGACGTGGCACGTACGTGTTGGCCATCGCGCTCACCAGCTGTCGGTGCGGAAGGGCGCGGCGGGGAGTCCGGCGCGATTGTAGAGGTTCGCGTCGGCGGGATTGTTCGACCACGCGTAGCGGACCGCGACGGGTCGCGGCACCTGATCGCTCCAGACGACGACGTGATTTCCCTCGATCCGCGCCTGCGCCCAGACGAACTTCCGGTCTTCTCCCGCGATCGCGACGGCGCCGACGCTGCCCCCTTCTCCGCGCGAGGTGAGACCACCGTCGAGGTTCGCGAACTGGACGACCACCTTGCCGTCGCGCACGATGTGTGAGCGGTACGTCGGCCCCGAGGCGAGCACGTTCTCGCCGTAGGCCACCTTGCGCGCGACGAGCGCCAGCCGCTTGCCGACGTCCTGCTTGTTCTTCGGGTGAATGTCGCTCGCTTCGCCGACGTCGATCGCGATCGCCTGCCCCGTATTCGGCAGCGTGAGGGCGGCCGCCATCGATTCGCGCTGGAGCGGCCAGGCGCCGCCGTTCGCGAGCGGCTCGCGGTCCGGCTCCCCGAAGTTCGGGAGCTGCACCCAGAGGAAGGGGAATTCGGGCTCCGCGCCGCGGTTCCACGACCGGCGCCAGCTCGTCACGAGCTGCCTGAACTGCTCGCGGTAGCCGCGCGCCTGACGCTCGTCGTTCGCGTTCGACTCCCCC
>DATAIN010000173.1:0-4575 GCA_036262635.1 Gemmatimonadaceae bacterium
ACTCGGAGACCGTTGTGAATCCGAGTGGTGAGATCGTCGTTTCCGGTGCGCGCGAGCACAATCTCAAGGACCTGCACCTGAGGCTCCCGCGCGACTCCCTCGTGGTGATCACGGGGCTGTCCGGCTCGGGCAAGTCGAGCCTCGCCTTCGACACGATCTACGCGGAGGGCCAGCGCCGGTACGTGGAGTCGCTGTCGGCCTACGCCCGCCAGTTCCTGGGCCAGATAGACAAGCCGGACGTCGACTCGATCGAGGGGCTCTCGCCGGCCATCTCGATCGATCAGAAGACCACCTCGCGCAACCCGCGCTCGACCGTCGGCACGGTCACGGAGATCTACGATTACCTCCGTCTGCTCTATGCCCGGGCCGGCACCCCGCATTGCCCGAACTGCGGGCGTCCGGTCGCGCGCCAGAGCGCGGCGCAGATCGCCGAGTCCATCCTCGCCTGGCCCGATGGGGCGCGCATCGAGGTGCTCGCGCCCCTCGTCCGCGGCCGCAAGGGCGAGTTCCGCGATCTCTTCGAGGCGGTGCGCAAGCAGGGCTTCGTGCGGGCGCTCGTCGACGGTGAGCTGATCGAGCTCGCCGACCCGCCAAAGCTCAACCGCCGCCAGAACCACAACATCTCCGTCGTCGTCGACCGCCTGGTCGTGCGCGCCGAGGATCGCGGCCGCATCGCCGACTCGGTGGAGACCGCGCTCAAGCTCGCCGACGGGACGCTCGAGATCATCCGCCACGACGGCGCGCGGCCGGAGACGGTGCTCTTCTCCGAGCGCTACGGCTGCCCCGAGTGCGGGATCTCGATGCCCGAGCTCGAGCCGCGGCACTTCTCCTTCAACTCCCCCTTCGGCGCCTGCCCCGCGTGCAGCGGACTCGGGACGCGCCACGAGGTGAGCGAGGAGCTGATCCTCGGCGATCCGCGGATCTCGATCCTCGAGGGTGTCATCCTTCCATGGGGCGAGCCGTCGGGAAGCCTGCGGCGCGTGACGCTGCCGATGCTGGCGCGCCAGCTCAAGTTCGACCTCAACGCGCCGTGGGGCACGCTGCCGCAGAGCGTCCGCGACTGCATCATCCGCGGCGCGCCCGCGAAGAAGACGGGTGACGACTCGTGGCCGGGCGTCCTCACGCTCGTGCGGGAGCGCTACGACGAGACCGACTCCGACACCGTGCGGCTGGAGCTGGGTGAGTTCATGGTCCCGGTCCCCTGCAACGTGTGCAAGGGGCAGCGGCTGAAGCCCGAGGCGCTCGCGGTGACGGTCTCGGAGAAGGGAATCGGCGAGGTCGTGGATCTCTCGATCACCGACGCGCTCGACTTCTTCGAGACGCTGCAGGTCCGCGGCAACGGCCGGCCGGGGCTCGACGCCGACATCGCGGGACCGATTCTGAAGGAAGTGCGCGAGCGCCTGCGCTTCCTGGTGGACGTCGGACTCGACTACCTCACGATGAACCGCTCGGCGGAGTCGCTCTCAGGCGGTGAGGCGCAGCGGATCCGCCTCGCGACGCAGATCGGCTCGCGCCTCGTCGGCGTGCTCTACATCCTCGACGAGCCGTCGATCGGGCTGCACCAGCGTGACAATGCGCGACTGCTCGCGACGCTCGCGCAACTGCGCGACCTCGGCAACACCGTCATCGTCGTCGAGCACGACGAGGAGACGATGATGGCGGCCGACTACCTCCTCGACCTCGGACCGGCCGCCGGGAAGCACGGCGGCGAGGTGATCGCGGCGGGGACGGTGGCCGAGGTGATGGCGAACCCGAAGTCGCTCACCGCGAAGTATCTGTCGGGAGAGCTGGCGATCGAGGTTCCCGGGACACGGCGCAAGCCGGCGGCCGGCCGGAGCATCCGCGTCGAGGGGGCGATGGAGCACAACCTGCGCGACGTCAGCGTGGACATCCCGTTAGGCACCTTCGTCGCCGTCACGGGCGTCTCGGGGTCGGGAAAGTCCACCCTCGTCGAGGACGTCCTGCATCGCTCGCTCGCGCGCCACTTCTATCGCGCGCGGCTCATCCCGGGCGCGCACCAGCGCATCCTCGGGCTCGAGCACATCGACAAGGTCATCGACATCGACCAGAGCCCGATCGGCCGCACGCCGCGCTCGAACCCGGCGACGTACACCGGTCTCTTCACGCCGATCCGCGACCTCTTCGCCGAGATGCCCGAGTCGAAGATCCGCGGCTACGGGCCGGGGCGCTTCTCCTTCAACGTGAAGGGTGGCCGCTGCGAGGCGTGCCAGGGCGACGGTCTCGTGAAGATCGAGATGCACTTCCTCCCGGACGTCTACGTCCCGTGCGAGGTATGCAAGGGGAAGCGCTACAACCGCGAGACGCTCGAGGTGCGCTTCCGCGGGCTGAGCATCGCCGACGTCCTCGAGCTGACGGTCGAGGACGCGCTCGAGTACTTCGAGAACCAGCCGCGCGTTCGCCAGAAGCTGGAGACGCTGAACGACGTCGGCCTCGGCTACATCCATCTCGGCCAGAGCGCGACGACGCTCTCCGGCGGCGAGGCCCAGCGCATCAAGCTCGCGACCGAGCTGTCGAAGCGGGACACGGGGCGGACGTTCTACATCCTCGACGAGCCGACGACGGGGCTGCACTTCGAGGACGTGCGCGTCCTCCTCGCGGTGCTCCATCGCCTCGTCGACCGCGGCAACACGGTGCTCGTGATCGAGCACAACCTCGACGTCGTGAAGACCGCCGACTGGATCATCGACATGGGCCCCGAGGGCGGCCAGCGGGGCGGCACCGTGGTCGCCACCGGATCGCCCGAGGACGTCGCCCGGGTGGATGCGTCGCACACGGGACGCTACCTTCGCCCGCTGCTGGACCGCGCGCAGACGCGCCGGGCGTCGCGCAGCGTCGCATTTGCCGGGTAACCCATGGTCAGCCTGCTGGATATTATCGGACCGGTGATGGTCGGGCCGAGCTCCTCGCACACGGCGGGAGCCTGCCGCATCGGGCTCCTGGCGCGGTGCCTCGTCGGCGGCACGCCGCAGTCGGCGCGCATCCAGCTCCACGGATCGTTCGCGCGCACGGGGGAAGGACACGGCACCGACAAGGCGATCGTCGCGGGGCTGATGGGCTTCCTCCCCGACGACGACCGCATTCGCACATCGCTCGAGATCGCGGAGCGCGAGGGCCTCGACTACCAGTTCGAGAAGGCCACGCTCGGTGAGGAGAACGACGTCCACCCGAACACCACGCGCATCACCGTGCAGCGCGGCGACCGCTCGGCGACGATGGTCGGGTCGTCGCTCGGCGCGGGCCGCGTGCTCGTCACCGAGATCGATGGATACCCGGTGGAGGTCACCGGGAACTACAATACCATCGTCCTCGTCGCCGAGGACGTGAAGGGCTCGGTCGCACGAATCGCGACGATCCTCGCCGACAACGCGATCAACATCGCGACGCTCAGACTCACCCGCAAAGCGCGCGGCGGCGACGCCTTCATGGTGATCGAGGTGGACGACGTGCCGAGCGAGAAGGTCCGCGACGAGATCCGCGCGCTTCCCTGGGTGAAGTGGGCGTTCCGGCTCGACAAGGTCAGCGCCTGACATGTACAAGGCCCTCGCCGACGCGATCCGCGACGCCGAACAGCAGAAGAAGTCTCTCTCCGCGGTCGCGCTCGCGGCGGAGTGCGAGGACTCGGGGCGCAGCCTCGCCGACATCCGCGCGGCGTTAGGCAGGGCGCTCGAGGTGATGCGGGGCGCGGTGGGGCGCGGAATGGTCGGCGACCTCCATTCGCAGTCCGGGCTGGTCGGCGGCGACGCGGCGAAGCTCCGCACGGGCCCGGCCGGCCCGCTCGCCGGCACCCCGTTCCGCGACATCCTCGCCCGCGCGCTCGCGGTGCAGGAGGTGAACGCCGCGATGGGCGTCATCGTCGCCGCTCCCACCGCGGGCGGTGCGGGGGTGCTGCCCGCGGTGCTCACGGGGCTCGCCGAACAGCACAAGCTCGCCGACGACAAGGTCATCGATGCGCTGGCGACGGCGGGGCTCATCGGCGCGATCGTCGCCGAGCGGGCGTCGCTGTCGGGGGCCGAGGGAGGGTGCCAGGCGGAGACCGGCGCCGCCGCGGCGATGGCGGCCGGCGCCGCGGTCGAGATGCTCGGCGGCACGCCGACGCAGTCCGGCCACGCCACCGCGCTCGCGATGCAGGGAACGTTAGGCCTCGTCTGCGATCCGCTCGGCGGACTCGTCGAGCTGCCGTGCGTCTTCCGCAACGCGACCGGCGCGGCGATCGCGCTGGCCGGCATCGAGATGGCGCTCGCCGGGATCACCTTCGCGATTCCGGTGGACGAGGTGATCGACGTGATGGGCGAGATCGGGCACTCGATGGACGTGCGCTACCGCGAGACCGCGGGCGGCGGTCTCGCCGCGACGCCGACCGGGCGCCGCCTGGCCAAGGAGCGGCTCTACCAGATCAAGAAGGCGGACTGAGTTCCGGTCCCGGCCGGAGAGCGGTAAGTTCGGGCGCCATCCTCACCCCCCAGGAGCGTACCATGGGTACCCGCGACCCGCGCATCGACGCCTACGTCGCGAAGGCGGCCGACTTCGCCCAGCCGATCCTCGAGCTCATCCGCG
>DATAIN010000174.1:0-3323 GCA_036262635.1 Gemmatimonadaceae bacterium
GCACGCGGCGACGGCGACGCCGAGCAGCGCGCCGAGCGTGCTCCTCCTCCAACACGTCTTCATGGTCACGGTACCTCCGAAACCGATGGGCCGGTGGCGGAGCGAATGCTCCACCACCGGTCGGTCATGCCTGTGATCGGCGAACGATCAGCCGCAGTGTGGAACGCCGAGCCGGCCGTTGTTGTAGGCGTCGAGCAGCGCGGCGGCGGCGATCAGCTTGGCCCGTGAAACGGTCGCGCGCTGGGCAGGCGTCATCGAGAAGTAGTCGTACGCGAAGACGAGCGTGCTGCGCACCTGCGCCGGCACGTACGCGCCGTTCTGCTGATTGAGGATCGCGGCGATGTACTGGTGGGCGAGGATGTAGTACGCGTCACCCTTCGGGGAGATGCTGAGCATCTCCTTCCACTCGGTGTGGGTGCCCGGGAAGTACCACTCGAGATCCGCCCATCCATTGTCTTCCTCCCAGGTCTCGAGCGTGGAAGGCGGGAAGAGCGGGTGCTCGGGCCACGCGTGATTCTTCCAGTATCCCTGCGTCAGTGTGCAGCCGGGACTGGCTGGCTTGGGCGCGCAGCTCCCGGTGTCGATGTCAACCGACGCGGTCCCTGCGTGCACCTGTGCCGTCTCGCCCGCGCCGCGTGGGCCGCCTTCCGTCAACGTCCCACGGTTCACGTACGCGAGAGTTTCCCCGCAAACGTGGAAGTTGTGCTGGTCCACCACGATGTCGAACGAAGTGGTGCCGTGCACTTCGACCGGGGTCAGCGCGTTGCCGAAGGTGCAGATGACCGAGGGGAAAATGTTGTGGCATCCCGCGAGCAGCCCTTCTTCGACCACCGCCGTCGAGTCCCGCACGACGAGCGTACGCGACCCCTTGGTGAAGAGCGCCGGGGCGACCTCGACCGACGCGCCGTTGGAGACGACGACGCGAGCTACCGCACGGTACTGCGCGTCGGCAGCTGGCGCGAACGCGATCTCATAGGGGTAGCAGTACGATTCACCAGCGGCGAGCACTGGCTTCGCCGATATGTCCAGGTCGCGGTTGAGCAGGTTCTGCCAACTCTGGCCGGCTCCGATCGCCTGCACGGTCTGGGTGATGGCCAGACCCTGCGTGGCCGATCCGCCCGCGTTCGAAACGCAGATGGCGCCGCGCACACCGGCAGCGAGCGAGGTGGTACCCTGATCGCGCGTCGCGGTGAAGCGGTACTCGAGCCATTTGGTCTCGCCAGGCCGAACCGTCGTCCGGCTGGTCGAGGCTTCACGGATCATGTGCTCCATGTCCCCAGCCCAGATCGCGAAAACCTTGTTCTCGAAGCTCCAATCGTATTCCAGCCGGGCTTCGTCGAAGCCGCTTGCCGTTAGGGCGGCCGAGAGTGCGGAGCCGCCGCCGCGTCGCGAGAGGGAAGGTCCCTCTCCAGTGAGCGAAGCGGGACCGGTCGGGTTCTCAGCGCAGGCGCCGGCGAAAAGCAGCGCGAGCCCGCCGAGGGCGGAGCAGAACGAGTGACGCATGGGGACCTCCTGTACTTCGACAACGTGCAACGATGCGCCTCTTGACCGGCGCGGCGACAACGAGGCGCCCCGACGCGGCAGGGAGCCGCGGGAGCGCGAAAGGCGGAGAGCTGGCGTTCGGCTGAGCGCCGCGACGAGGGAGAGAACACCCGGCACCGGCTCGGCGTAAACATTTGAATGCATGGGGTGTGCCACAGCTCACACCCCACGTGCGAGCCACTTCTCACCCCTCGCCGGCAGCCTCCGCGGTGACCGCTCGTCGAGGCGGGCCGTCCTCTTCCGTCATGCTCGCCCTCCTCAAGCTCCTCCAGTCGCTCGTCAAGGAGCTCCACTCCGACGGGACTCCCACGCAGATCGCCTTCGGCGCCGCGCTGGGCGCGGCCCTCGGGCTGACGCCGATCGCCAACGTCCACAACGTCGTGGTCGTCGCGCTGCTCCTCGTGCTCAACGTCTCCTTCGGCGCGGGGATGCTCGCCTGGGCGCTCGCCGTGCCGTTAGGCTTCGCGCTCGATCCGCTCTTCGATCGTGTCGGCCATGCCCTCCTCGCGGCGCCCGCGCTCACGCCGCTCTGGACGAGCTGGTTCAACGCGCCGCTCGTCCCGTACACGAACTTCAACAACACCGTGGTGCTGGGGAGCGTCGTCGGCTGGCTCGCGCTGTTCGCGCCCATCTTCTTCCTCGTGAAGTGGCTGGTGCAGCGCTACCGCGCGACCTACGGGGAGCGCGTTCGGCAGTCGCGATTCTATCGCGCGGTCACCGCGTCGCAGGCGTACAATGTCTATCGCTGGTTCAGACCCGAGTAGCGCGAAGCCGCCGCGGCGTCGCCGCGGGATCGTGCGCTGGCGGGGACTGATCCCGATCGCGCTCGTCGTCGCCGCGATCGCGCTCGTCTGGCTGACGATGGGCGAGGCGCTCCTCCGCAACACCATCGAGGAGGGCGCGACGAAGTTCCTCGGCACCCAGGTGGACATCGCGTCCCTGCACGTCCGCCTGCGCGACGCGACGGTCGAGCTGCGCGGGGTGAGCGTCGCCGACCCGTTCGACCGGATGCGCAACCTCGTCGAGGCTCAGCGCATCGAGGCGGTGCTCGAGGGGCGGCCGCTCCTCGAGAAGAAGATCGTCGTCCGCACGCTGACCCTCGCCGGCATGAACACCGGCACGGCGCGGCGCACCGCCGCCGCACCCGCGCCGCGCAACGGCTTTGCCGCGTCCACGCTGCGCTCGCTCGACGCCTGGGCGTCGCGCCTGCGCAAGCCGGTCGCGAGCTTCACCCCGATCGACACGATCCGCGCGGTCGTCCTCGACCCGACGAAGCTGGCGAGCGTCCAGCGCGCCCTCGAGGCCGCGACGCGCGCCGACTCGCTGCGCGACGCGCTCACCGCCGGTTATCGCGCCCTCGCGCTGCAGCCCGTGCTCGACTCGGCGCGCGCCGTCTCGACGCGGCTCGCCGGCGCGAACCCGAAGACGTTAGGCATCGACGGCACCCGGCGAGCGGTGGCCGACGTCCGCCGCACGCTCGCCCAGGTGGACTCCGCGAAGAAGCGGGTCGAGTCGCTGGCCCGCGACGCGAAGGCGAGCACCGGGGTGCTCGAGACGGAGCTGCACGCGCTCGACGACGCGCGGCGCGCCGACTACGCCTTCGCGCGATCGCTCCTCAGGATGCCGTCGATCGAGGGCCCCGATCTCGGCGGCGCGCTCTTCGGCGACGTCAGCATCGACCGCTTCCAGAAGATGCTCTACTGGGCGGAGATGGCGCAGAAGTACGTCCCGCCCGGACTGCTCCCCCGCGAACAGCCGGGCCCGAAGCGGCTGCGCATGGC
>DATAIN010000175.1:0-2226 GCA_036262635.1 Gemmatimonadaceae bacterium
GAGATTCTCCAGCTGGCGGACGTTTCCCGGAAACGCGATCGCCTCGAGCGCGGCGAGGAACGCCGCGGTCGCGCGTGGGCATCGCTCGCCGCACGGAGCTCGGCCGAGGTCGCGATGCTTTGCGACGAAGTGGTCGATCAGCGCCGGGATGTCGCCTCGGCGCTCCGCCAGCGTCGGGACGCCGATTGACACGACGTTGAGTCGGTGCAGCAGGTCGGCCCGAAAGGCGCGGCGCGACGCCATCTCGCCCAGGTCGCGGTTCGTCGCGGCGATGACCCGGACGTCCACCGGCACATCGCGGTCCTCGCCGACACCCATCACCCGATGGTCCTGGAGGACGCGGAGCAGCTTGGCCTGCAGATCCGCATCAAGCTCCCCGATCTCGTCGAGGAACAGCACTCCCCCGTCGGCCATCCGGAAGAACCCTTTGCGGTCCCGCTCCGCGCCGGTGAACGCGCCGCGCCGATGCCCGAACAGTTCACTCTCCGCCACGCTGGCGTTGATCGCGCTGCAGTTCACGGCCACGAACGCCCCCTCGCGCCGCTTTGGGTCGAGAAGGTGAAGCGCTCGCGCCACGAGCTCCTTCCCCGTTCCGGTCTCGCCGTGGACGAGCACCGGCACGTCGCTGAGGTCAGCGACGCGGAGCACGAGCCGAAACAGCGCCAGCATTGGTTCGCTCTCGCCCACGGCGCCCACCGCCCTCATCGCGGTCGCGATTCGGTGACGATCGCGACGCGCATCGAGCGTCGCCTCCAGCGACTGCGTCAGGTGCGAGCGCAGCTCGCTGCGGAAATCCGGGGCCGCACTATCGAGGAGACTTGCCGCGCCAGCGAGGAGAACCTGCGCCTGCATGCCGAGCGACCAGCCCGCCGCACGGTCGGCGTACGCGATGACCGGGATCCCCATCGCGTGCAGCGTGCGGATCGCGTCCAGCGACTCGACGCGCGTCGCCGACGCGCCGTCAGCCGCGAAGAGGACGCAGTCTGGCCGATCGCCGGATGCGTGACGAAGAGCGCTTGTCGTCGCCGGCCGCCTGACCGTCGCGTGGGCCGCCGCGAGGCCGGCAACCAGCGCGCCGCGCGCGTCGTCGCCGTCGACGACGAATACCGCGACGGTTGGGGTGCCGGGCGGTCCCGGCGCGAGGCGTTGGGTCATGCTGGCCACGCGAGGGGGGGCCGTGCCAGGCATGCGGCGGAGCTGCGTCGCTCGCCTCCGGAACTAACTGTTGAGCGAATCCTCCTCGGCCACAACAGCAGGATGTCCCGCCGCATCCCAAGTTGTCACACCGCGCAGCGGCCCGAGGACCCGGACATCGAAATCGCGCCAGATTCGCGCCGACCCTTCCGCGGCGATCTGACGTAGGGTGAGGCCGGTCAACCGTCGGGCGATTCTGCTCAGGGTGTGTTCGTGCAAGCCGAGATCGATGGCGATCGCCGTCCACCCTCGCGTCCTCGTCTTCGACGCGGAGGCGCGAACGAGAACGATCCAGCCCAGGACATCCTCGAGCCGGAGTTCCGAGCGTGCGGGTCGGGCCCGGCTCCACAGCCGCCAGAGCGCGCGTCGATCGCACGCGAACACGCTCGCGAGGTCGCTCACGCTAAGGCAGGCGTCCGGCGACCGGAGGGCAAACGCGAGCGCCTGGGAGAGCAGCGGGGGAAGCGGTGCCGCTGCCTCGACCTGTCGCGCCGCACGCTCGGTATTGCGGCGCTGCGACGCCCGACCGACCGCGGCCCGGAGGTCGGTCTTGATATCGTCCAGCCAGACGACCTCAGTCACCGGAAGATCGCGGAAAAGCCGCGCATTGTCGGCATCGCGGCTCGTCACGAGCACGACGCCGCAGTACGGGAAGCGCGCGACGAGACCGCGGATTCGCGCGCGCTCGTGCGCATCGAAGAGCCACGGGATGACGAGCACGCAGCAGGGCGCGATGCTGGAGGGCTTCTCGAGCGCCTCCCAGCGGTCGACGTCGGTGACCGCGACGTCCGCAGGCAGCGCGAGACGAACGCTGCGCCGCAGCGCCGCCGTGGCGCAGTACAGGGTGAGCATCGTTGACGTCCGCGAGAACGCGGTCTCGTGCTCAACTAGCGATATTCGCGAATGTACACCGATCTGCCGCGCGCGCGACTTTAAGGAAGCGACAGGGCGGACCCGATTGTTAGAAGCCTCTAACCAATTACTCGATACGTCGCGTTGGAGCTGGCTCGCGTTAGGCGGGAGAGGAGTCAC
>DATAIN010000176.1:0-5779 GCA_036262635.1 Gemmatimonadaceae bacterium
CGCACCAGGTGTTCGTGGATTCGACGCCGATCGATCTCACGGCCACGGAATTCAAGCTGCTGCTGACGCTCGCGGAGCGTCGCGGACGCGTCCAGAGCCGCGCTCGCCTTCTCGAGACGGTGTGGGAGGCGGCGCCCGACATCCAGACGCGCACGGTGGACATGCACGTGCAGCGCCTGCGGACGAAGCTCGGCGGGGCGGGCGCGATGATCGAGACGGTGCGCGGCTTCGGGTACAGGCTCAACCCCCCCGCGCGCTCGACGAGCCGGGCGTGAGACTCGCGCAGCGCCTGCTCGTCGGGTCGCTCCTCGTCGTCAGCGTCCTCGTGGTGTTCATGGTGGCGATCGCGAGCGAGCGGCTGCGCGACCGATTGTACACCCAGACCGCAAGTGAGCTGGAACGCGAGGCACGCGTCGCCGCGGCGCGATGGCGCGTCGCGGAGGGCTCCGACGCGCTGGCGGACAGTCTGGGCGCGATCCTCGGCCACCGCGTCACCCTGGTCGACTCGACGGGCGTGGTCCGCGGCGACTCCGATTTTCCCCTCGCCGAGCTGCCACGGCTGGAGAATCACGCGCAGCGGCCGGAGATCGTCGCGGCCCGCGCCGGCGGGGTGGGCCGGTCGCGGCGGGCGAGCCCCTCGCGCGGCGACGACGAGCTCTACGTCGCGGTGCGCGCGCCGTTAGGCACGGCAGGCGTCGCCGTCGGAACGGCGACGGTCGATCGCATCGTGGCCGACGCCCGCCGGCAGGTGCTGATCGCGGGGCTGCTCGCCACCGTCGCCGCGCTGGTTCTCGCGTTCCTGTTCGCGCGGAGCGTCTCGCGTCCTGTCACCGAGCTGAGCGCGGTCGCCGGCGCGATCGCCGGGGGGGACCTCAGCCGGCGCCCCGGACTGGCCGCGCCCGGCGAGATCGGGGACCTCGCCGCGGCGCTGCACCGGATGTCGGAGCAGCTCGCCGCGCGCCTCGACGCGCTCGAGCGGAACGATGCGCTGATGACGGCGCTCGTCGACTCGCTGGACGAGGGCGTCCTCGCGATCGACGCGCGAGGGGTCGTCGTCCGCGCCAACACGAGCGCGCGCGCCATGCTGGCCATCGAGCGGGATCCGCCCTTCCCCGCGGACCTCGTGTCGCGCGACATCGCGCTCCGCGACGCGCTGCGCGGCGCGCTGGCGGGGGAAGCAACGAACGGCGCCGAGCTGAGACACGGCGACCGCACGCTCGTGCTCACGGCCCGCCCGTTAGGCAGCGGCGGCGGCGCCGTCCTCGCCCTGCTCGATCTCACGGAGATCCGGCGGCTCGAGGCGGTTCGCCGGGACTTCGTGGCCAACGTCTCGCACGAGCTGAAGACCCCGCTCACCGTGATCGGCGGGTTCGCCGAGACCCTCGCCGACGACGACCCACCCCCCGAGCAGCGGCGCCAGTTCGTGCAGGCGATCCGCGTGAATGCCTTCCGCATGCAGCGGCTCGTCGACGACCTGCTCGACCTGTCGCGGATCGAGTCCGGCGGGTGGACGCCGCATCTCGCGGTCGTCGATCTTCGCGCCGCGGTCGGCGACGCGATCACCGCGATCGCGGGCGCCGCGCGGGCGAAGGGTGTCGAGGTCGAGGCCGTCGTCCCCCCCGACGCGACCACGCTGCACGCCGACCCCCTCGCGATCCGGCAGATCCTCTCGAACCTGGCCGAGAACGCGGTGCGCTATACGACGGCCGGCCGCATCACGATCTTCGCGCGGCGCGACGGCGATCGCATCACCATCGGTGTGTCGGACACCGGCGTCGGCATCCCCCCCGAACACGTGTCGCGAATCTTCGAGCGCTTCTATCGTGTCGATCCGGGGCGCTCGCGTGACGCGGGGGGGACCGGACTCGGCCTCGCGATCGTGAAGCACCTGGCGGAATCGCACGGGGGACAGGTCGGCGCGACGAGCGAGGTCGGCCGGGGGACGACCGTGACGGCGAGCTTTCCCGAGCGGCGCGCCTGAGCGGCTTCAGGTCCGCGCGGCGTGAACCAGATCACCATGTAGCGATTGTGTCACGGTCGTTGCCCGGAAAGGGTCACGATCGTTATCACTCCGACGCTCGCGATCCGACCGTGGAAGCGAGCCTCTCGCGTCAGGCACGTTCACTCCCCCCGAACAATCATGACCAGACAGCTCATCACGCGTTCGCTCCTCGCGCTCGCGTTAGGCACGCCGGCGATCGCGGCGGCCCAGCAAGCCGCGCCGACCACGGGCACCACCGTCAGCACGCCCATCGAGTTCTCCGGCGTCCTGTACCCGCAGGTCATCTATGGCGGCCCGAAGGGCAACGGCACGCGCTCGGGGAATCGCTTCGAGCTCGAGCGCGCCTACCTCACCGCGCGGGCCAAGATCGCCGATCGCACGAGCATCCGGCTGACGGCGGACGTGTTCCGTCCCGGCGCCGGCGCCGGATACACGATGCGCGCGAAGTACGCCTACGTGCAGTACGACTACTGGACGAACAACGCGGGCATCATGGGCACCAACGCGCAGGCCCGCCTCGGCATGCAGCAGACCGTGATCATCGACCAGGAAGAGCAGCTCTGGCCGCGCTGGATCGCGAAGACCGCGGTCGAGCGCCTCGGCTTCTTCTCGTCGTCCGACCTCGGCGCCTCCACCACCATCGGCAACTCGGCGGGCGAGCTGTTCGCGATGGTCAGCAACGGCCCCGGCTACACGCAGCCCGAGGTCGACCGGTTCAAGGACTGGCAGTTCCGCCTCACGATTCATCCCATCGGCAATGCGCTCACCCCCGCCGGCGGCCTGATCGTCTCCCCCTGGTATTACAAGGGCACCGTCCAGAGCGGGCTTCGGCCGGCCGAGGGGCGCAAGCACGATCGCTATGGCGTGCTCGCCGGGTGGAAGACGCCGGTGCTGACCGTCGGCGGCCAGCTCGCGAAGTCCACCAACCAGAACGAAGCGCTCAACGCGGGCAACGTCGTGACGACGGATCGCACCGGCTCGGTGCTCAGCGCGTACACCCTGCTCAAGCCCTTCGCGCTGCTGAACCCTAACGGCAACAAGCGGTGGGGGGTCGTGCTGCGCTGGGACAACGTGGACTCCGACGCGGGCTACGTCGTGAATCCGAGCGACTTCCCGGTCGCCAAGGGCCACTTCATCGTGGCCGGCCTCACCCACGACCTGAACAACCGCGTCTCCTGGTCGCTCGACTACCAGCAGGGCTCCCCGGAAGGCGCGCCTGCGGCCGGGAGCGACACGCGGACCTACAACCTGCACGCGTCGGTCGCCTTCTAGGCGGGTTCGCGGTTTACGAAAGCACGAGCGGGGGCGGCCGGGTGGCCGCCCCCGCTCGATTTTTCGACCGGTGGCCCGCGCTGTGTAACGCCTCGGTAACGGCGCTCGGCGGGAACGATGGGTGAGAGCGGGTGTGGCCTAGCTTTCGACGACCGCCAACATCGCCACTCTACCCTGGAGATCCCGGTGAGACTTACCGCGCTCGCAGTCATGGCCACGGTCCTCGTGGCGTGCTCCTCCGACTCTCGCAGCGGCACCGATACGACACGGAGCGCCTCGACGGGCGGCCCGGTCGACCTGACGGGCGCCGGCGCGACCTTCCCCTATCCGCTCTACTCGAAGTGGTTCGCCGACTACGCGAGCCAGAAGGGGGTGAAGATCAACTACCAGTCGATCGGCTCGGGCGGCGGGATCCGCCAGCTGAGCGAGCAGACGGTGGACTTCGGGGCATCCGACAGCCCGATGAAGGACGATGAGCTCGCGAAGGCGAAGGGCGGCGCGGTGCTGCACGTGCCGACGGTCATCGGGGCGGTCGCGCTGATCTACAATCTCCCGGACCTGAAGCAGCCGCTCAAGCTAGACGGTGCGACGCTCGCCGACATCTACCTGGGGACGATCCGGAAGTGGAACGACTCGCGGATCGCCGCCCTCAACGCGGGCGTCACGCTTCCGGCGACCGACATCCTCGTCGTCCACCGCTCCGACGGGAGCGGCACGAGCTACATCTTCACCGACTTCCTCTCCGCGGTGAGCCCGGCGTGGAACAAGGGTCCCGGCAAGGGGAAGGAGGTTCAGTGGCCAACGGGGCTCGGCGCGAAGGGGAACGAAGGCGTAGCCGGTCAGGTGAAGCAGTCGCCGGGCGCGATCGGCTACGCCGAGCTCGCGTACGCGAAGCAGAACCAGCTGCCGGTCGCGTCGATCCGGAACGCGGCGGGCGAATTCGTCGCACCGTCGGTGGAGTCGGCGACCGCCGCGGCGGGCGGCGCCGCGAGCTCGCTCCCGCCGAACACCGACTACCGCGTCTCGATCGTGAACGCGAAGGGCGCGGGCGCTTACCCGATCGCATCATTCACCTGGATCCTGCTCTACGAGAACCAGCCGGATGCCGCGAAGGGCAGGAAGCTGCTCGACTTCCTGAACTGGGCGCTGACCGACGGTGAGAAGCAGGCGAGCTCGCTCGACTACGCCCCGCTTCCGGAGTCGATGTCGAAGCAGCTCCTCGAGCGACTCAAGACGGTCAAGGTCGGCGCCGGCGCGTGACCGCCCCCGAGACGGTCATCGGTCCCACTCCACTCGACGCGCCTCGAGCCGGGCTCGCTGCCCGGCTCGAGAGCGCGGGGGTGGGAGACCGCATCTACCGCGCGGCGATCACCTTCTTCGCCGCGTGCGTTCCACTCCTGCTGCTGCTCATCGCGATCGAGATCGGGCGCGCAGCGTGGCCGGCGCTGCATGCGTTCGGCTTCGGATTCCTGACGGCGAGCGACTGGGACCCGGTCAACGGCGCGTTCGGCGCCGCGCCCGCGCTCTACGGCACCGTCGTCTCGTCCATCCTCGCGCTCCTCATCGCGACGCCCCTCGCGATCGGCGTCGCGATCTACCTGTCGGAGTTCGCGCCTTCCTGGCTGCGGCAGCCCGTCTCCTTCCTGGTCGATCTGCTCGCCGCCATCCCGAGCGTGGTCTACGGGCTCTGGGGAATCTTCGTCCTCATCCCGCTGCTCCGCGCGCACGTCGTGCCCTTCCTCAAGGACACGCTCCACCTCGGCGCGACGCCGCTCTTCTCCGGTCCCAACTACGGGCCGAACATGCTCGCCGCGGGAGTGATCCTCGCGATCATGGTGCTGCCGTACATCTCCGCGGTGTCGCGCGAAGTGCTCCTCGCCGTGCCACGCTCGCAGCGCGAGGCCGCGCTCGCCCTCGGTGCGACGCGCTGGGAGACGATCTGGGGCGCGGTGCTGCCGTACGCGCGCTCCGGGATCATCGGCGGGGTCATCCTCGGGCTCGGGCGCGCGTTAGGCGAGACGATGGCCGTGACGATGGTCATCGGCAACACGCACGAGATCTCGCCCTCGCTCCTCGCGCCTGGATACACGATGGCGTCGCTGATCGCGAACCAGTTCAGCGAGGCGACCGGCGACCTCCACCTCTCCGCGCTGATGGCGGTCGGGTTCACGCTGTTCGTCGTCACGCTCGTCGTCAACGCCATCGCGCGCTGGCTCGTGTGGCGTGTCGGGCGTGAGGCCTGACGTGTCGTCCGCACAACAGACACAGGGCGCGGCGCCGCAACGCCAGCGGCCGAGCGTCTCGCAGCGTGCGTACACCGAGCGAACGGTCCGCACGATTCGGCGGCGCAAGGTGGCGAACGGGATCATGGTCGGGCTGACCTGCCTTGCCGCTGTCATCGCCACGCTGCCGCTCGTCTTCATCCTGTTCTATCTGCTGCGCAAGGGCGCGGCGATGATCACCCCGGAGTTCTTCACCGCGATGCCGCGGCCGATCGGCGAGGCC
>DATAIN010000177.1:0-2910 GCA_036262635.1 Gemmatimonadaceae bacterium
GGTGCAGTACGAGGAGAATCCGGTCTTCCAGAACGTCGCCACGAACGTCTTCGGCATCGCGTCGACCTTCTCCGCGCCGGCGGGGGAGGTGACCTTCACCGCGATGGCGCAGGGGCAGAAGACGCTCTATACACGCCCGCCGTTAGGCCTCGAGCCGGCGTCCTCGCTCGTCGCGGGGGTGACCGGGAACTGGAGCTGGGACGCGCCGCTGCTCACCAGCGCGCTGGCGAAGCTGCCGATGCTGAGCGAGCGCCCCGGCGACTCGCACATCGCGCTCCAGGCGGAGCTCGCGACGAGCCGTCCGCAGCCGAACAGCATCGGTCAGGCGTGGATCGAGAACTTCGCGGGCGTCGGCGGGATCCCCATCTCGACGCTCGATCCGAACTGGTTCCTCAGCTCGATCCCGCGCTCGTCGCGTTCGACCGACGCCATCAGCCCGACGCTCTTCGACTCCACCGCGGCGGGGGCGCTCGTCTGGCAGACCAACGTGCTCGGCGCGAACGGCCTTCCGGCGCGCTTCGTCGCCGAGCAGGTCGATCCGACGGTGCAGATCCAGTACAACAACACCGTGCGGTTCCCGGAGCAGCTCCTCTGGCTGACGCTCCTTCCCGACTCGATCGGGTTCGCGCGGCCGGGAGTGCGCTGGATCACCCCGCGGCTCGCGAGCACGCAGCGCCGATGGCGCTCGCTCCGCACCGTGCTCTCGCCGAGCGGCACCGACCTCTCGCAGGTGGAGCAGCTCGAGTTCTTCGCGATGGTGGACACGAGTCCGGGCAACGCGAGCCGCAACCCCACGTTCGTCATCGACCTCGGCGACGTCTCCGAAAACACGCTGGCTCTCGGCCCGGACTCGCTCGTGGTGCCGGGAGCGGCGAGCGCCGATTCGCTCTTCGGCGGGCGACACGTGATGCGGCTCGACACCCTCGACACCGAGCGCGACTCGCTGACGCGCGTTTTCAGCGCGGCGCTGAACGACGTCGGCATCGCGCCGGACGTCGTGGACCGGCTGAAGGTCATCTCACCCGCGGGCGCGGCGGTCCTCCAGCGCGTGCCGATCTGCGAGGCGCGCTACGGCGTGGCGCAGGCGATCGGCGACGCCCGGACGAACTGCACCATCCACAACAACCGGCTCGACGAGGAGGACATCGACCTCGACTTCGCGCTCAACCTGCGCGAGGCGGAGCGGGGAAGCGAGAGCTTCTTCCGGTACGTGGTGGACCTCGCCGCGCTCGCGCAGAACGAGGCGGCGGCTCCGCGCGGCCGCTGCTTCGCGTCGATGACCGACACCTCGCAGGCCGGGCCCTTCTGCTGGATCCGGATCCGCGTCCCCCTCGACGCGGCAACCGACACGGTGAACTCCCCCCTTCGCCGGCGGATCAAGGCGCTCCGCCTGACGATGGTCGCCGGGCGTGGGGTGCCTAACGGCGAGGCGACGACGACGCCGATCGGACGCTTCCGTCTCACCGGCCCGCTCTGGGTGAAGCGCGCCGACGCCCCGGTCGCCGGCATCGGCGGGGACTCGGTCGCGATCGCGGGAGCTCGCGGCACGGTGAGCGTGACGACGATCAGCACCCAGGATCCGGGCTACGTCCACCCGCCCGGGCTCGGCGACGACGCGGACACCAAGGTCTCCAAGTACCAGCAGCAGGCGATCCAGACCAACGAGCGCTCGCTCCGCCTCCTCGCGACCAACGTCCCCCCGCTCGCCCGCGCCGAGGCGTACTACCGCTTTCCCGAGGGCTCGAAGAACCTGCTCGGCTACGGCGAGCTGCGGGTCTGGGCGCGCGGCGGGAACAACCTCGGCTGGGGACAGAACGGGGACCTCGACTTCTTCATCCGCATCGGGCGCGACGCGAGCAACTTCTACCTCTATCACACGCGCGCCTACTCCGACGCGTGGAGCGACGTGAAGGTGGACTTCGCGCAGCTCCAGGCGCTGCGCGCGAAGATCCAGGATGTCTATCTGCACGGCGGCCAGACCATCGCCTGCACCGGCACCGACTCGCTCCTCGTCGCGCGCACCGCTCGCGAGACGCTCGTCGCGTCGAGCCCAGTGTACGCGGCATGCGCGAATGGCTACATCGCCTACACCGTGTCGCCGGGGGTGACGCCGCCGAATCTCGCCGCGGTGCAGGAGCTGGCGGTCGGGATGCTGCGCGTCGACAGCGGCACCGTCTTCCGCATGCAGGACACCCTCGACCTCTGGGTGGACGACATCCGGCTGCGCGACGTCGAGCGGACGCCGGGGTACGCGGGGCAGATCGGCCTCGAGGTGCGCGCCGGCGGGATCGCCGACATCCGTGTGATCACCAGCCGGCGCGACGCGTACTTCCGCCAGCTCGCCGAGCAGCCGACCTACGTCGGCGGCGGAGCGATGGACATCGCGAGCACCATCCGACTCGAGAAGCTCCTCCCCGCAGCGTTAGGCATGTCGCTCCCGCTGAGCATCAACTACTCGGGAACGAGCGACGATCCGGTGCTCCTCGAGCGCTCCGACCTTCGCGCCGACCAGGTCGCGGGGCTGCGCACCCCACGCACCAGCTCCACCTCGTACGCGATCTCGGCGCGGCGCACGACGCCGCTGGGCAACCCGTACATCGGTGCGCTGCTCGACAACCTGACGGTGAACGGTGCGCTCTCCACGGCGACGGCGCGGAGCGAGTACCAGGACGGAGGTGCGAACAGCTGGAGCACGACGGTGGATTACGTCGTGGCCGCCGATCCGCGGGCGACCGCGATGCCCGCCTGGGTGCAGCGGGCGATCGGCGCGCTGCCCCCCTGGCTCGCCGAGAGCGAGCTGGGTCGGGCGATCCGCGGCGCGGCGCTACGCTGGAATCCCTCGCAGATCCGCTTCTCGTCGGGACTGGCGCGCTCCACCGACGACCGGACGACATTCCTCAAGCCCGCGAT
>DATAIN010000178.1:0-3089 GCA_036262635.1 Gemmatimonadaceae bacterium
TCCTCGAGGTGAAGGCGGCCATTGCCGGATTCGAGAGGCTCTTCGCGGAGCTCGGGTTCCGCGTGCCGATCCAGTCGCAGGTCACCCTCGACACCTCCGGACGCATGCTCCTCGGCACCGACGTCGCCTCGGCGCTCACTACGCTCGAGGCGCTGCCGGTGGACGCCGTGGGGCTCAACTGCTCGACGGGGCCGGAGCACATGCGCGAGCCGGTGCGCTTCCTCTCCGAGCACGCGCGGCGGCCGCTCTCCGTCATCCCTAACGCCGGGCTGCCGCTCAACACCGGCACGGGCGACGCGGTCTATCCGCTCGAGCCGGAGCCGATGGCGAAGCAGCTCCGCGAGTTCGTCGAGCAGTTCCACGTCCGCATCGTCGGCGGGTGCTGCGGGACGACGCCGGAGCACCTGTCCGCAATCGTGAAGGCCGTCGAGCCGCTGCGCTCGACGAAGCCGACGCATCCCGTCCCGCGCGTCCCCGGCGAGCTCGCCGCTGATCGCGGCGACGAGCCCAAGGTCTCGTCGGCGATGCGCGCGACGACGCTCGTCCAGGACCCTGCTCCGCTCCTCGTCGGAGAGCGCGTCAACTCGCAGGGGTCGCGCAAGGTCAAGCGGCTCCTGCTCTCCGACGACTACGAGGGGATCCTCGAGGTCGCGCGCGACCAGGTGGAGGCGGGGGCGCACGTGCTCGACGTCTGCGTAGCGCTCACCGAGCGGCAGGACGAGGCGGCGCAGATGGCGCAGGTCGTCAAGCTGCTCAGCATGAGCGTCGAGACGCCGCTCATGATCGACTCGACCGAGGCGAACGTCATCGCCGCGGCGCTCGAGCACGTGCCGGGACGCGCGATCATCAACTCCATCAACATGGAGAATGGCCGCAAGCGCATCGACTCGGTGGTGCCGCTCGCGAAGAAGCACGGCGCGGCGCTGGTCGCGCTGACGATCGACGAAGTCGGGATGGCGAAGACGCGCGAGCGGAAGCTCGAGGTCGCGCGGAAGATTCACGACATCGTCGTCGACGAGTACGGGCTCTCGCCTAACGACCTGATCTTCGACGCCCTCACCTTCACCCTCGCCACCGGCGACGCCGAGTGGCTCGAGAGCGCGAAGGAGACCGTCGAAGGGATCCGGCTCATCAAGAAGGACCTGCCGGGTGTCTTCACGATCCTCGGCGTTTCGAACGTGTCGTTCGGGCTCTCGCCGGAAGCGCGGCAGGTGCTGAACTCGGTCTTCCTTCACCACTGCGTGGAGGCAGGGCTCGACGCTGCGATCGTCAACCCGGCGCATGTGAAGCCGTACGCCGAGATCAGCGCGACGGAGCGTTCTCTCGCCGACGACCTCGTGTTCAATCGGCGCCCGGACGCGCTCCAGCTCTTCATCGAGAACTACAGCCGGAACGACAATTCCACGGATGAAGGCGGATCACGCGGAGCTGTAAAGGAAGATCCATTCGCCGGTCTTACCGCCGATCAGCGGGTGCATCAGATGGTGCTCCTCCGGAAGAAGGAGGGGGTCGAAGAAGCGCTGGATGCGGCTGGGGTGCGAGAGAATCCCGTTAGGGTCCTCAATGAAGTGCTGCTGCCGGCGATGAAGGAGGTCGGGGACAAGTTCGGCGCTGGTGAGCTCATCCTCCCCTTCGTGCTGCAGAGCGCGGAGGTCATGAAGAAGGCGGTCAAGCACCTGGAGCAGTTCCTCGAGAAGGCCGAGGGCTACACCAAGGGGCGCGTCGTGCTCGCGACCGTCTACGGGGACGTGCACGACATCGGCAAGTCGCTCGTCAACACGATCCTCTCCAACAACGGCTACACGGTCTACGACCTCGGCAAACAGGTGCCGGTCAACACGATCATCGACAAGGCGGTCGAGGTTCAGGCGGACGCGATCGGGCTCTCGGCGCTGCTCGTCAGCACGAGCAAGCAGATGCCGCTCTGCGTCCAGGAGCTCGACAAGCGCGGGCTGCGCTTCCCGGTAATGATCGGCGGCGCGGCAATCAACCGCAGGTTCGGGCGACGCGCGCTCTTCGTCGAGGGCGAACGTCCCTACGACGCCGGTGTCTTCTACTGCAAGGACGCCTTCGAGGGACTGGAGACGATGGACGCCCTCCAGAGCGGCGCCGAATCGCGGATGGAGCTGGTGCAGAAGCTCGTCGACGAGGCGAAGAAGGATGTGTTCCTGCGCTCGGCGGTCGGCAAGGACGTGAAGGTCGGCGACAGCGCCGGCGAGCGCAGCGACGTGAAGCGCGACGTCACGGTACCGGTGCCGCCATTCTGGGGGACGCGGCTCGTGGACAACATCCCGCTCGACGAAGTCTTCGCGCACCTCGACCTCGACGAGCTCTATCGCCTGCAGTGGGGCGGCCGAGGGTCGGGGCCCGAGTACCAGAAGACGGTGAAGGAAGTCTTCGAGCCGACGCTCGAGCGGCTCAAGACGGAAGCAAAGCGCGACCGCTGGCTCACGCCGCGCGCGCTCTACGGCTACTTCCCGGTGCAGTCGAGCGGGAACGAGCTGATCGTGTACGACGCGCAACTATATGAAAGAGACGGCGAGCGGAGGGAGATCGCGCGTTTCGCCTTCCCGCGGCAGGAGGGGCGCGAACGTCTCTGTCTCGCGGACTACTTCCGCTCGGTGGAGAGCGGGGACGTCGACGTCGCGGCCTTCCAGGTCGTCACCGTCGGCGACGAGGCGACTCGTCGCTTCGAGCAGCTTCAGGGGGCCGGTGAGTACACCGAGGCGTATTACTCCCACGGCATCGCGGTGGAATCCGCCGAGGCGGTCGCGCAGTGGATGCACGAACGCGTGCGCCGCGAGCTCGGCATCCCGGGCATCCGCGGCAAGCGCTACTCGTGGGGCTACGGCGCCTGCCCCGACCTCGACGACCACGGGCAGCTCTTCCGCATCCTCCCGGCGCGCGAGACGTTAGGCATGGACCTCACCACCGCCTTCCAGCTCCTCCCGGAGCAGAGCACGGCGGCGATCGTGGTCCACCACCCACAGGCCAAGTACTACGTCGTGCGGGAGGACGCCAGTGCGCCGGCACGGGCTGGAGCAGGCGCATGAGCGTAGCCACTACACGCCTGGCTCCTCCGAAGGCAT
>DATAIN010000179.1:0-3233 GCA_036262635.1 Gemmatimonadaceae bacterium
CCCACCCCGTGGAACGTCTACAACCTCGCGCAATCACCCTTCTTCCAGCAGCCACTGGAATCCGGGGACCAGACGCCGCGCCCGCTCAGCCTCTTCGTAGGACGCCAGGCTGAGCTGAAGCGGCTGCGGGGGACGATTCACAGCGCCGGCAACAACGCGACTATTCAGGCGATCGCCGGCGCCCCGGGAATCGGGAAGACAACGCTGGTCAAGGAGCTGAAAGCCGTTGCGCTCGACGACGGCTACCTCACCTCTGACGGCTACGTCGCCATTCTCCCCAACGACACGCCGCCCGAGCTCTTTGGCCGTGTACTCAACGCGCTCTACGACACGGTGCTGGCCAATCGCCCGCAGTCCGGAGACAACCCCGCGATGGCAGACGCCAAGCTCCTCGTACGCGCGACACGCCTGACATCCGGGGGGCTGACGCTATCGCTTCCTGGCATTGGCGGGATTGGTGCGAGTCGCGGTACCAGCGCTGTGGCCCCGAAAGACATCCTGATCGACGGGCCGCGCATCATGCGCGACCTGGTCCGGATGATCCAGGGGTCGGATGCGCGAGGTGTGCTCCTCCACCTCAACAACCTCGAGAACCTGAGCGAATCAGATGCAGAGGCCGCGGCCGAAACGCTTCGTGCGCTGCGCGACATCATGCTGCTTCACAACGGACTGCACTACCTGATCGTGGGAACCACCGATGCGGTGAACGCCGCGGTCAACACGCACGCACAAGTCCGAAGCGTCGTCAGCACCCTCGTTCTCGATTCGCTCTCGATCGACGACGTTCATGCCCTACTGAACGCGCGATATGATCACCTTCGCGTCGACCGGACGAAAACGGCGATAGCGCCTGTGGCCAATGCTGCCGTCGCAGCGTTTTACGAGTTTTTCCGCGGCGACCTGCGCGGCCTGCTGAAGGCGCTCGAGGATGGAATCACGCCTCTGATCGGCTTGAACGACGCGGCTGCGCGTCCGCTGACGGCCGAGGACCTATTGCCCGTGCTGAAACAGCGTTACACAGCGGAGCTCGGTGCTCTGCCAGAACGGGCGCGCGTGGCGCAGTTGACCAAATGGGGCTCAGTGGCGCCGACAGCCGTCCAGACGCAGAAATCTCTTGGAGAGCTGTGGAAGCTATCTCAGGGATCTGTGTCAGTCGGGCTCGCGTACCTGATTCGCCAAGGCTACGTCGTGCCCTTGCCGCGGACGGGTGGTGAGTCGGTCCGCTACGTATTGTCGGGAGCCTCGCGGCTGATCTTTGGCTGATCGACGCTCGCCCGAAACCCTACCTGACTCGATGGGCTCTGCGCTGAAGTTCAGCCTCAATCTCGATGAGACCGACCCCGAGCGCGCGCAGCGCGACGAGGGTGTGGTAAACCAGGTCCGCCGCTTCGGCGCTGGCCCGGGCGGCGTCGCCGTCGGCGCAGGCCACCACCAGCTCCGACGCTTCCTCGCCGAGCTTCTTGAGACGGAGATTGCGGTCGGCGAGGAGCTTCCGCGTCCAGCTGGAGGCATCGCCGCTTCCCGCCGCACGCGCGGCGATCGTGGCGTCGAGCGCGCCTAACGCCCCGACCGCAATGGCTGCGTCGCCGAAGCACGACCGCTGCCCGGTGTGACACGCCGGACCCGCCGGCGCGACACGGGCGAGCACCGCGTCGCCGTCGCAGTCCGCGGCGAGCGAGACGACGCGCTGGACGTTCCCGCTCGTCGCTCCCTTCCGCCACAGGCCGCGCGACCGCGACCGGTAGTGCATCTCCCCGGTCTCGAGCGTCTTCTCGAGCGCCTCGCGGTCGGCGGCGGCGACCATGAGCACGGCACCCGTCGTGTCGTCCTGCGCGACGACGGTGACGACGCCCCCGCCCTTCGCGAAGTCGAGCGCGTCGAGGTCGAGCGTCAGACGGCCACTCACGCCTTCGTTCCCGCGCCGAGGATGCGACGCACTTCCGCGGCGAGCGCGCGGTTGGTGGCGATGGCGCTGCCGCCGAACGCGGTGCGCTCCCCATACCAATCCGTGAAGACGCCGCCCGCCTCCTCGATGATCGGCAAAAAGGGCGCGGTGTCCCACGCGCCGGCGATGCCGTCGGTCATGACCTCGGCGCGCCCAGTCGCGACGAGGAGATAGCCGTAGCAGTCTCCCCACGTCCGCGACACCGCGCACGACGTCGCGAGCTCGCGCCACGGCTCGGCGTGCTGGGGGGTCTTGGTGAAGCGCTCGTTCGTGGTGAGGACGGTCGCGAAGGCGAGATCGTCGGTGGCTGAAACCTGGCATCGACGCTCGTTCCACCAGCATCCCTCCCCGGGCGCGGCGGCGACGATCTCCTGGACCGCGGGAAAGTATGCCGCACCGGCGAGCACGTTCTCTTCGTCCGCCACTGCCACGAGCGTTCCCCAGAGCGGGACGCCGCGCACGAAGGTCTTGGTGCCGTCGATCGGGTCGACCACCCAGCGCCGCCGCGCCTCGCCACGGCTGACCCCGTGCTCCTCGCCGACGATCCCGTCATCCGGGAATCGCTCCTCGATCCAGTCCCGCGCCGCGCGCTCGGCGGCGCGGTCGGCGGCGGTCACGGGAGACCCGTCGCCCTTCCACTCCACGGTTACGCCACCCTTGAAGTAGCGCATGGCGATGTCGCCCGCGACGCGCGCGACGTCGGCCACGGCGTCGAGGAGGATTCGCGTGTCGACACTGCGGCTCATGCCGCGCCCCGCACCGGGAGTCCCGCGCCCGCCAGCTCCTCTTTGATCGCACGCACCGTCGTCACGCCATCGTGAACGATGCCCGCGACGAGCGCCGCGTCGGCATGGCCGTCGACGAGCGCATCGCGGACGTGCCGCGCGTTCCCCGCGCCGCCGCTCGCGATCACCCGCACCCGCACGGCGTCGGCGACGTTGCGCGTCAGCTCGAGATCGTAGCCCTGCCGCGCGCCGTCGCGGTCGATGCTCGTGAGCAGGATCTCCCCAGCCCCGCGATCGACGCACTCCTTCGCCCAGGCGACGGGATGGAGCGACGTCGCCCGCCGCCCGCCATGCGTGTACACGACCCACCCCTCGTCGAGCTTTCGCGTGTCGATGCTCGCGACGACGCACTGTGAGCCGAAGCGGTCGGCAGCGTCGCTCAGGGTCTCGGGACGTGCGACCGCCGCCGAGTTGAGGCTCACCTTGTCCGCGCCCGCGCGCAGGGCGCGGCCGACGTCGTCGGCGCTGCGGATGCCGCCGCCGATGGTGAGCGGAATGAAGAG
>DATAIN010000180.1:0-2476 GCA_036262635.1 Gemmatimonadaceae bacterium
AGCGGAAGGCCCAAAAGCCGCGTTCGAGGCTTGAGCAACGACAGCTCGTAATGTTCTCCCAGGGCGATGGTAACCGAATGAAGCGAGTCCTTCAGAAGCGCGCTCGCGGTCACCACTGCCTGGGCATTGCTTCCGTCGCCAGTCCAGATGACACGGGCGGTCCCCGTCGCATCGGTGCTGTCGCTCGCTTTCGAGAGCGATCCTGCCGACGCCACGAACGACACCGCGGTCTTCGCTGGTGTGTCTCCTGGCTTCACGGCGACCTTCACGACGATCAGCTCGCGAGATGATCGATGCGCGAGGTTGCAGCCGGAGGGCTGCAGGCAGGCGATCTGTCCCTGCGAAACGACCGGGCCGCCGAGCGCGCTCGCGAGCCCCAGCGCCAAACGTGTAAGGCGTGCGATCATGGCTTCCTCAAGGCGATGCGGACAGCGGATTGTGCGCTCCCGGGCACTCATGAGCAAACCGTAATGATTCGCCGCGAGCGATCAAAACTCCGCTCTCAGAACCGGCGCCACGACCCGTCCCACCGACTGCTGCCGAAACAGTTCCTTGTAGCGCGCGGTGGCGCGGTCGACCCCCGAGACGCCAGTGTCCGGATGCGCGTAGACCACAACCTTGGTCGGCTCGCGTACGATGCCGAAGCGATCGTCGCTATACGTACCCTGGGCATCGGTCACCGTGAAGCCGCCGAGCTCCGGGATCAGGGTCGCAGCAACGAAGCGATCCCACTGCTCGTCGCTCACGACGGCGCTATCGGGCCGCGCTGCTCCGCGGATGTTCCGGCCGAAGTAGAGGGTCTCCTGCACCCATGCTGCCTGACGGGGCGCAGGGTCGACCCGCGCCGGTGAGGCGGGGACGCAGGAGAGCGCGACGCCGAGCAGCGACGCGGTAGCCGGCACGAGACGAATGCGCACGCACGAGTCCTGTTGGAGGCGCAGGATGTTGTACCATCCAGCCCTCTCGCGCGAGCCCTCACGGCGCTATTTGCCGTCGAGTGCCTTTACTTCCTCCGCCGCGGCGAGGACGTGGCCGATGTCGCGCGACAGCGCGTGCGCCTCCTGGGTGATGCTCGTCAGCCCCTCGAGCGACGCCTTGAGCCCCGAGGCGCGGACGTGCACGAGGTCGAGTCGGAGGTTTTTGAGCAGGAGGCCCGCGTGCTCGAACTGCTGCTCGAGCCGCTCGCGCGACGCCTGGAAGCCGGCGAGCTGGTCGCGCTGGCGGCGAAGCAGCGCGAGGCGGCGATCGCGCGAGTCGTCGCCCGAGCCGGGGGAGCGCTGTTCCACGGCGCGGATCTGGTCGTCCACGCGCGTCATGCGGTCGGCGCCGATCTCTTCACGGAGATGGCGCAGCGCGCCGGCGATCGCGGTCATGCGCGCCATGAGACCGTCCGCAGTCGCTGCGATGTCGTCAGGGAGGAGCGCACGCTCGCTCTTGGCGAGGCCGGCGAGCAGCCCATCGATCGCGGCGCGGTCGGTCGCCGCCTCGCGGAGCGTGGCGACGTACTCGTCCCCGGGGCCGGCGATCGCGCCGGGCTTCGCTCCACCGTCAGGCAGCGCCCCCGCCTGGGGCGTGCGGCCGAAGACCTCACGCATCCTGATGCCGTCGGCCCAGAGGTTTCCGATCTGCTTGAAGACTCCGACTCCCATGCCCAACGCCGGGAAGACAGCCCACCAGAAGTCGGGCGAGGTCGCCGCGTTGATGCCGAAGAGCATCACCGTGGTGCCGACGTACCCGATCAGCTGGCTTCGGATGCGCTTCACCTTCACTTCGCGGGGAAGCGCATCGAGCTCGGCCTCGCGCGCACGGCGTCGCGAGACCTTCTGCTCCCATCGCTCCTCCTGCTTCGACATCTCGCGTCCGATCTCCTCGCGCGCGACGTCGACGCCACGTGGCTTCGCACGAACGGACTGCGTCGGTGGCGGCGCGGGGACGGCTCCGGTCTCGAGCGCGGCGAGGAGCGCGGCGCCGTCGGGGTAGCGGTCCTCGGGTGCCTTCGCGAGAAGCTTCATCACGATCGCCGCAAGCGACGGCGGCACGTCGCGTCGCCTCTCGCGTACGTCGATGGGGGTCTCGGAGAGGTGCTTTACCAGCATCGCCGGCGTCGTGTTCGCCGCGAAGGGCAGGGTACCGGTGAGCATCTGGTAGGCGACGACGCCTAACGAGTAGAGGTCGGAGTGTCCGTCCACGTCACGCTCGCCGGCGCACTGCTCGGGCGACATGTACGCCGGTGTTCCGATCGCGATCCCCGTCGCCGTCAGGCGCACGCCGTCGCCGGTCGCGGCGCGCGCGATGCCGAAGTCCGTCACCGTGACGCGCCCGCTCGCGCGGTCGATCATGATGTTGTCCGGCTTGATGTCGCGGTGCACGACGCCGCGGTCGTGCGCGTAGGCGAGGGCGTCGGCGACGTCGTGCAGCACGCGCACCGTGAGGTCGATGGGCCAGGGACCATCGCGAGTGATCCGCGCGCCGACGT
>DATAIN010000181.1:0-11338 GCA_036262635.1 Gemmatimonadaceae bacterium
CGTTGACGACGAAGTCCTCGAGCGCATGGAAGTAGAGGATCCGCCCCGAGTGGCAGCTGCCGCAGCCCAGTCGGGTAAGGACGTTCGCCGTCACCTTGGTCATCTTGGCGAGGTCGAAGGCGATCTCGCGGGTCACGAAAATGTTGATGGGGCGGATGGGCACGGGGTCCTGCGGCAAGCCAGCCATGCGTCACCTCGAGTTGGGAGGGGGCGGTCGGACATCCTCAGAGTGACTCGATCGACGAGTGCGATGGGCGACCGCTGGGGGATCAATCACTGCACTGCCTGGCAAGCCGGACAATGACACAACGTCCAAACTCAGGGCGCATTGTCCAAGCGAGGGTCAGCCAGCAGACGTCCCACGAAAGTGGCGCAGAAGGTGGCAACCAGCTCGCGACGATCGAGCGCGCTCAGGTCGCGCAGCTCGACGCCGAGCAGCCGCGTGGCATACCGGGCGAGAGTGCGCTTGTCGATCTGGAGCTCCGCGGCTACCTCCTCCCAGGATCGAAGGGATGGACGCAGCGCCGTGGCGTGGAGGATCGTGAGCCAGTGGAGGAAGTCCTCGAGCCGCGGTCCTCGCGGCATCGCCTGATGCCAGGCATACCACAGCGTCCGACGGTCGCAGTGGAGCGCGAGCCCGAGTGCGGTGACCGAGCGGACGACATGCCCACGGTCGCAGGCGTAGAGCAGCATCTCCCGCAGACGATGCGAGAGATGCCGGTCCGATCTGATCGCGGCACGCACGAGGTGGAGCGCGCCGCACGTCTCCGCTCGCGCGACCGCGGTGGCGAGGGAATTCGGCGCGTCGTTCAGCCAGACCACTTCCTCGACGACCAGCCCCTTCAGCAGCCGCACGTTGTCCGCGTCTTTCCGCGTCACCAGCACGACGGGGACGTCCGGCAGACGACGGCGCACGTCCGTCAGCCGATGCAGTGCGTCGCCATCGCCGAGCCAGTCGAGCCAGATGACGGCGCATGGGGCGTCGACCAGGGCGCGCTGAAACGAGGTCCAGTCCGCGAAGGTGTCGTACGTCGCGCCGGTCGGCAGCGCTGCGCGGAGGATGGAAAGCTGGGACCGGCCCCGTGTGTACACCGGCAGCATTCGCCTCTTCTCCATGGAAGCGTCGCGCATGATCCCTCGAGAGCCGGGCAGCGTACGGCGCTAGCATAGGAGCGGCCTGCCGGATGAGCAAACGCTAATCCGCGGCGTTCACGGCGAGCGTCAGTCATCGCGAAGAATTGTGACCAGGAGGCGACTAATTCGGCCTTCGCCGCCGGCAACTCTCCGTACGCGGATCCCCCGACAGCCGTCGGGAATCCTGCCTACTGCGGTCCCTTCGCGCGCACGCATCTCTCGACGGCGGAGACCTCGTCTCTCGCGCAGGGAGGACACCGTGCACCCGACAACAGAGCAGTCACGACGCGCCGCGTCGTATGCGACTCCTTCGCCGAAGGAGCCGCGCAATCAGGTCGTCCAGGTCAGCCGCTACGGTGAGCCTTACGGGCTCGAGGTGGTCGACGCACCACCGCCGACCGCCGGGGCGGGCGAGGTGCGCGTCCGCGTGCTCGCATCGAGCGTGAACTACACCGACACGCTGATCCGGCGCCGGCTCTACCCGCAGACGGCGCGTCTCCGCCCGCCCTTCGTGATGGGCTACGACGTCGTGGGAGAGATCGACCAGATCGGCGAGGGCGTGCGCGACTTCCGCATCGGCGATCGCGTGGCCGACATGACCGTCGTCGGCTCGAACGCCGCCTATCGAACGCTGCGCGCGATCGACCTCGCGCGCGTGCCGCCCGGCGTCGATCCGGCGGAGGCGGCGACGCTCATTCTCAGCTGGACCACCGCATATCAGCTCCTCCACCGCGCGGCGAAGGTGAAGCGGGGGCAGCGCGTGCTGGTGCACGGCGCGGCCGGCGCCGTCGGTCAGGCGCTGCTCGTCCTCGGGCGGATGGCCGGCGTCGAGATCTGGGGCGCGGCGCGCGGCAGTCACGCGACGCTCATCCGCGAGCTCGGCGCGACACCGATCGACTACGATCGGGAGGACTTCACCACCGTCCTCCCGGGCGGGTTCGACGTCGTGTTCGACGGCATCGGCGAGGAGGGCTATCGTCGCTCCTTCGCCGCGCTCAGGCGCGGCGGCCTGCTCTGCGCCATCGGCTACTCGGCGGGGGCACAGGCCAAGCAGGGGATGCTCGCCGTGCTGATGTCGATCGCGCGCCTGTACCTCTGGCGGTTCCTGCCTAACGGCAAGCGGGCCACCTTCTACTCGATCAACGTGATGCGGGCGCGGCACCCCGAATGGTTCAAGGAGGATCTGGAGCGGCTCTTCGGCCTCCTCGCCACCGGCGCCATCCGGCCGCGCGTCGCCGAGCGCATCTCGTTCGACGAGGTCGCCGACGCGCACCGCCGGCTCGAGGCGGGGGGTATCGAGGGGAAGCTGGTGCTCTGCCCGGAGCTTCCGCCGCGTGCCGAGCGCGCGCGATGAGGGTATAGTATCGAGCGCCGGAATCCGACAGCGGAGGATCTTCTCATGACACATCGCGGTCTCGCCGCGACGCTCGCGCTGGCCGCCGCTACGCTCGTCCCGGCATCCGCCGCCGCGCAGGGCGGGCAGCCGAAGCTCCACGTGAACACGCGCTGGAAGGAGTGCTCCATCCAGCTCGATCCCGCGCTGACGCAGTCGGCGTGGCGCCAGTTCACCCAGGAAGCGGGGCTCGTCGCCTACTTCCGCCCGCTCGCCGACGCGCGGCCGTCAGGCAGGGGGCACTTCGAGCTGTCGGTGCTCCAGTGGCAGACCGGGATCGACGACAACGACGCCGCGTGGAACGATACCTTCGTCCACCCGGACTCGACGCACTGGCTGTTCGAGGGGAGCGGCCTTGCATTCCCGGGCCTGACTGCACGCGCGGGCGTGACGGCCACGACCGACGTCGGCATCTACTTCACGAAGAACTTCCGCGCGAACTACGGCTTCTGGGGCGCGCAGCTGCAGCAGAGCCTCGTTCGCGACCCGGCCGGCGACTGGGCGGCCGCGGCGCGGGTGAGCTTCGTCTCCCTCTTCGGGCCGGAGGACGTGGGCCTCGGCGTCTACGGCGTCGATCTGCTCGCGAGCCGGCGGTGGTCGCTCTCGCGGTGGGCGGCGGTGTCGCCGTACGCGGGGGTCTCGAGCTATCTCTCGACGTCGCACGAGAAGTCGCCGCGGGTGAACCTGGATGACGAGCGCGTGGCCGGCGCCCAAGCGATGCTCGGCGCGGCGTTCGAGCTCTCGGCGGTGCGGCTCGGCGTCGAGTACAACCTCGCGCGGGTGAGCTCGCTGTCGCTGAAGGCTGGGGTCGGGCGTTAGGCAGGCGATGGCACGGTACGAGCGAGCCGGCGGCACGGTGCTCGTGCGTCTGCTCGATCGGGTGCTCGCCTCCGCGGCACGGGAGGGGCTCGATCGGCGAACGCTGGTCGAGGCGGCGGGGCTGGACGACGTGGACTTCACGGCGCCCGACGCGCGCGCGCCGATCTCGCGACTCATCGCGCTCTGGCAGGTCCTCGCGAAGTCGCCCCTCGAATCAGGATTCGGCATCCGCTTCGGCAGATCGGCGCGCGCGCGCGACTTCGGTCTCGTCGGCTACGCCATGTTCTACAGCGAGACGCTCGACGATGCGCTGCGGCGGCTGATCCGCTTCAGCCGCATCCTCGCCGAGTCGGTCGCCTTCCGCCTCGAGGGCGCGCGCGAGCATCGCGTCGTCGTGCGGCCGGACCGGGGGATCGTGCTCGGAACGCAGCCGGAGATCGACTACCGGCTCGCGGCTGTGCTGGCCGTCTGCCGCGAGGTGACGGGAACGGGGCTCGCCCCGGTCGAGGTGACTTTCCCGTACCATCAGCCTCGATCGACCCTCGAGCATCGCCGCTGGTTCGACTGTCCGCTGCGGTTCGCGCATCGCGAGTCGTCCATCGCCTTCGCCGCGCGCGACATGACACTCTCCATCGCGCGCCGCGACGAGACGCTCGCCGGCTACCTGAGCGACCACGCCGAGCACGTGCTGCGCACCATGACGACCGGAAGCTCCGTCACCGAGCGCGTGCGCGCCGCGATCTGGGAGCATCTCAGCGATGGCCGTCCCTCGCTCGCCACGATCGCCACGGCCGTCGGCATGCCGGCGAGAACGCTGCAGCGGCGTCTCGCCGAGGAGGGGACGTCGGCATTCGCGCAGCTCGATCAGCTCCGGAAGGCGATGGCGACGGCGACGCTGCGCGATCACAACCTCCCGATCGGCGAGGTGGCTTTCCTGCTCGGCTACGGTGAGCCGAGCACTTTCTACCGCGCGTTCAGGCGCTGGACGGGGAAGACACCGGAAGAGTACCGTCGCGCCGCCTGAGTGTCGCGCCGCGCCATCACTCTGGCGCGATTCGCCACCGCCGCCGCGACGCCCGGCGGCAAGATTCGCGTGATGGATCCGCGCTCCGGAAGCGACTCCGCGTCAGGCGATGGCAAGCAGCAGCGGGTGCTCGAGCAGTCACCGGTCCCCATCGTCGTGGTCGACGCCGCGATGCGCGTCATCGACTGCAACGAGGCCGCGGCGCGCCTTGCGGGGAGTCCGCGGGAGCGAATCGTCGGGCTGCACCTCGACGAGATGATGGCGCGCGCCGGGGCGTTGGGGAGGGCGCGCGATCTGGAGCAGCAGATCGAACGCTCTCAACGCATGGAAGCGCTCGGACAGCTCGCGGCCAGCATCGCGCACGACTTCAACAACCTGCTCACCGTGATCGCGGTCGAGGTCGAATCGCTGCGCGAGGGGCTCGGCGAGAACGCCCCCCTCAGCTCGGAGGTCGAGGCCATCCGCAAGGCGACCAACGGCGCGGCGGCGCTCACGCGCCAGCTGCTGGCGTTCGGCGCGAGGCAGGTGCTCCGTCAGCGACGCATCGACCTCAACGAGCTGGTGACGGAGACGGTGCGAATGGTCGAGCGCCTGCTCGGAAAGAGCGTCGAAGTGGTGACCAGGCTCGAGCCGCGACTCCCGCCGATCCTCGGCGATCCGGGGCAGCTCGAGCAGGTGCTGGTGAACCTCGCGGTCAACGCGCGCGACGCGATGCCTGACGGGGGAGTGCTCACGATCACCACCGAACGCGCGTTCGTCAGCGGCGATCCGCCCGCGCTTCCCGACGGCGAGTACGTGGTACTCACCGTCGCCGACACCGGACACGGGATGGACGAATCGGTGCGACGCCGGATGTTCGACGCGTTCTTCACGACCAAGCTGCCCGGGCGCGGCACCGGGCTCGGACTCTCCACAGTGCGGGGAATCGTCGAGCGGGCCGGCGGCGCGATCGCGGTAGCCAGCGAGCCCGGTCGCGGCACGCGCTTCAGGATTCACCTGCCGCGCGCGCCGTGACCCGTTCCGCGCTGCGTCAGGGCGCGACGCGGAGCCGATCGTCGACTGCCACCACTCCGCGCGCCATGACGGCCGCCTGCTCGATCTCCTCGCGCTCCGCATAGGACGACACCGTGCCGGAGAGCACGACCGTGCCGCCGTCCACCTCCACTCGCACGCCGTCGCTGTCGATCCGGCGGCGCACGGCCGCGGTGAGCGACTCCTTCAGGTCGGGGGCGGCGGCCCGCGGCACGACCTCGATCTCGTTGGAGATTCCGCGCAGGCCGATGATGTTGCGCACGGCGTCGAACGCCGCTCCGCGCTCGACGGCGTTCGCGACGGCGCCGCGAAGCGTGAGCACGCCGTCGGTCACGCTCGCCGCGACGCCCTCCGGGACGCGCGCGTCCCATTTCAGGGCGACGTTCGCCGCGTCCTCGATGTCGCTGTCGGCGCGCCGCTCCGTCTTCGGGTACATCACGGCGAGCGCGTCGATCACGTGCCGCACTCCCCGCACCCGCTCGACGGCGCGCACGATCGCCCAGCGCTGCGCCAGCGAGCCGGCGATGCCGCCGAGAGTGACCACGCCGTCGCGCACCGAGACGTCGATGGATCCCGCGTCGGTCACGCTGGGGTCGAAGTGCAGCTCCTCACGCACGTCGCGGCTGATCTCGTGATCGCTCATCAGGCGCTGGACGTCCTGCTTCAACGTCGGCATCTCTCCCTCCTTGATCCATCACGCATTCGCGCCGGTCGCTCCGGCGGGCCGCAGGTGGCGTTCGACCGGCAATGTCGGAATCGCCGGAGCGAGTGGCTCCGTGGAGAGCGGCGGCGCCGGCGGGAGCCCCGTCACCTCGAGGATCTCGCGCTCGTCGAGCGTCTCCCGCGCGAGCAGCGCGTCGGCGAGGGCGACGAGCGCCGGGCGGTGCGTGGCGAGCAGGCGCTTCGCCTCCTCGTGACTCTCCTCGATGATGCGGCGCACCTCGGCGTCGATCACCTGCGCGGTCTGGTCGCTGAAGGGCCGCGGGGCGCCGCCGAACCCGGCCACGCCGCCCGGCGTCGCCAGGTACGGGTTCTCACGCGGCGCGAGCTGCACGAGTCCCAGCCGGTCGCTCATCCCCCAGCGTGTGACCATGTTGCGCGCGAGGCTCGTCGCCTGCTCGATGTCGCTCTCGGCGCCGGCCGTGCGCACCCCGTAGATGAGCTCCTCGGCGGCGCGCCCGCCGAGCATCCCGACGATCCGCGCGCGCAGGTATGCCTCGGGGTAGTTGTACCGGTCCGCCTCCGGACGCTGGTAGGTGACGCCGAGCGCCTCGCCGCGCGGCACGATGGTCACACGATGCACGGGGTCGGCACCGGGGACGACGAGGCCGAGGATGGCGTGCCCGCCCTCGTGATACGCGATGCGCTCCCGATCCTGGCGGCTCATGATCAGCGGCCGCTCCGGGCCGAGGACGATTCGCTCCAGCGCGTCGAGAAAGTCCTTCGCGTGCACCGCGTCCTCGTCGCGGCGCGCCGCGAGCAGCGCCGCTTCGTTCACGAGGTTGCGCAGGTCGGCGCCCGTCAGGCCGGGCGTCGTCGCGGCGATCTCCGCGAGGCTCACGTCGCCCGCGAGCGGGACGTGGCGCGTGTGCACCTTGAGGATCGCCTCCCGGCCGGCGCGATCGGGGAGGTTGACGACCACGCGTCGATCGAAGCGCCCCGGCCGAAGCAGGGCGCGGTCGAGGACGTCGGGCTGATTCGTCGCCGCGAGCACGATGATCCCCTCGCGGCCGGAGAAGCCATCCATCTCCGTGAGGATCTGGTTCAGCGTCTGTTCCTGCTCGCTCGAGCCCCCGATCGCGAACTGACCGCGCGCGCGGCCGATGGAGTCCAGCTCGTCGATGAAGATGATGGCGGGTGCGTGCTCGCGCGCCTGCCGGAAGAGGTCGCGCACTCGCGCCGCGCCGACGCCGACGATCATCTCCACGAACTCCGAGCCACTCATCGAGAAGAACGGCACGCCGGCCTCGCCCGCCACCGCGCGCGCGAGCAGCGTCTTCCCCGTGCCTGGGGCGCCGACGAGCAGCACCCCCTTGGGCGCGGTGCCGCCAAGGCGGGTGTACTTCTTCGGGTCGCGGAGGAAATCGACGACCTCGACCAGCTCGTACTCCGCCTCGTCGATGCCGGCGACATCGGCGAAGGTGACCCGTCCCTCCGCGGCCTGATCGAAGCGTCGCGCCGTGCTCTTGCCGAGGCCACCGGTGAGCATCCCGCCGATGCCGCCGCCCTGCTTCGCCGCGCGTCGGAAGAGCCACACGTAGAGTCCCACGATCACCAGCGTGGGCGCGAAGCTGACGAGCAGCCCCACGATCCCACCTTCCTTCTGGATCGGCTCCGCGCTGATCTCCGCGCCGCTCGCGATGAGCAGGGTCTCGAGGCCCGCGTCCGCGAAGGACGGCAGCTCGGTGGCGAAGTTGGTGACCGGGCGCGAGGCGGCGCGCGCCGTGTCGCGCGGGAAGATGACGGGCGCGCGGAAGCGGCCCGTGATACTCGCGCCGCGGCTGTAGATCGCCGCGACGTTGCGCCGCGCGATCTCCTCGCGGAAGAGCGTGTACGGCACCTTGACCGGCGACTCGGGGCCCGGAAAGAGGTAGTGCACGAGCAGGTAGTTGCCGAGCAGCACGACGAGGAAGGTCAGCCACACGCGGCGCCGCGGCATGCGCCGTGACGACGCCGATGACGACGTCCCTTCCTCGCTCGTGCTTCCCCCGTCCTGCCCGGGCTGCCGTTGCCCGCTCACGCGCGCACCTTCCATCACGCGTGAGATGGCGTCCGCATCGCGCGGCTCACGTCGTGCTCGAACGACTGCATCTTCCCGGCGCCCACGAGCATCACGATCCCACCGACGATGCCGAACGCCGCGATCATTCCCATCAGCCATGCGAGCGTGACGCCGGGGTACATGATCGCGAGCACGCCCGCGGCAAGGGCGATGAGGCCGAAGGTCAGCGTCCAGCCCCACGAGACGTCTGCGCGCCGCTCCTGCACCGCGAGATAGATCGCGATCCCGCCGGCGGTGATGAGCCACCACGCCGTCCACACCACGGCGAACGCCAGCGACAGGGTCGGATAGTAGTACAGCGCGGCGACGCCGAAGCCGACGCTCACGATGCCCGAGAGCAGCATCACCCACCAGTGCGACGCCACCGACCGCAGGTCGAAGGAGTGGACGATGTTCACGATACCGTCGAACAGCGCCCAGATGGCGATGACGAGCGCGAAGGCCGCCACCGAAGCCAGGGGTCGCGCGAGGATGAAGACGCCGAGGGCGATGCCGAACAGCCCGCGGAGGATGAGGGCCCACTTGCCGTGACGGTAGGCGGCCACGATGTCATCGGTGATCATTGTATGCTCCCTGCCGCACGAGCGGCGTGAGTGGGGATTTCGGCGAGCGGACCGCGCCGCCGCGTCACAGGCGGCGCGTCATGGCGACCAAGCATGCCACGAGCGACCGCGGTCGGGATTGAACGGAATTGCTGTTCGCCGCTGCGCCTGTCGCCGACCGCGGTCGCCCACGCGGCAGGTGTCAGTCCGTGCACCTCCTTGAACTTCCGGCTCAGGTGGCTCTGGTCGGCGAAACCGCACTCGTACGCCGCGGTCGATACCGAGAGGCCGGCGACGAGAAGCTCCGACGCGGCGGCGAGTCGCAGGCGCAGGTGGTACGCGTGCGGTGGCAGTCCGAACTCGCGATGAAACGCGCGGATGAGGTGCCACTCGGTCAGGCCGCCGATCCGGGCGAGCATCGCGGTCGTCACCTGGTCGCCGAGGTGGGCGTGGAGATATGCGCGTACGGGCGCCAGAGGGGCCGTCGTCTGTGGCGAGCGAGCCGCGGCCACCGGCGTGCCGCGCGACACGACTCCTTCGATCAGCGAGTGGAGCGTGCGCGCGCACTCGATGGAGCGCACGGGCTGCCGCAGCTGAGCGACGAGCGCCGCCGCCTGCGCGCCGAGCTCCGCGTCGATGACGATCGCCGGGCGGTCGGCGACGCGAAGCCCGTCCAGCTCCCGCTCACCCGCCAGCAGCGTCACGGCGACGTTCCCCGCTTCATCGCGCGCGTGGGCGTCACGCAGCGCGTAGAGCTGCCACGCGGGCACGAGCAGCAGCGAGCCCGAGTCGGCGACGATGCTCCGCCCCGACTCGACCCGGATGATCGTGGGCGACGCGATCAGCGTCACCGAGAGTCGCCCATGCATCCGCGGCCGCATCGCCGCGGCCGGCTCGTCGATGCAGAGGATGTCGGCCACTTCGCGCGGAAAGGGGCGCCACGCGTGAGCTCGCGTGATGGTCGTCCGCGCGCTCGAGTCGAGTGGCCTGTACGCGTTGCTCGTCGGCATGTCTCTCGCCCTCCCCTGGGTGGCGGCGAGGAAGGTGGACGTGCCGGCCGCGGAAGTCGTTCTCGCGCGGTTCCTGTTCGGTTATCTGATGGTTTCGCCGACGACGCCCGGGACGTGCACCGCGGGCTCGAGGATTCCGGCGACCCGCCCCGCGCTGACGAAGGTTCGCCGCAGCGTCTCCCGCTCCGCGCCGAGAGCGGTCGCCAACCGGAGAATGATGTCGCGACTCGTCGCGCGATGGTGCGCGGCGGCCGCCGTCGCGCCGCGTTTCCGGAATACCTCCGCCGCTGCCGCGTGCGCCTGCCACGCGGCAACGGGCGCTTCGACGCCCTCGATCGCGGCGAGCGCATTCGTGACGTGGCTCTGCGCGAGCGGAAGCTCGTCGGAGGCGAGCGCGATCCGCGCCTGTGTCTCCCCGGCGAGCGCCTGCCAGGTGCGCTCCTCGGTCGCCGCCGCATTCGCGAGGAACAGCTCTCCTGCGTCGCGCGCGCGCGCCAGGTCACCCCTCGACAACCAGAGGTTCGCGAGCGCGCATTGCTGCCATAGCCGCCAGTACCAGTCGCCGAGCGCGGGGTGCCGATCCATCTCTTCGCCGGCGGTTCGCAGGCGCTCGATGGCGCGCTCGTGGTTGCCGACGCCCGCTTCCGCCGCGCCGCTCATCGCGAGGCACCAGCGTCGCCACGGAGCGCGTGCCGGATGGTCGAACGCGGGCAGCACTGAATCGCAGATCGCGCGCGCCCCGGCGAAGTCCATCGCGTGCAGCAGCGTCGAGCAGCGGGAGAGCAGGAGTGTCTCGGCGCTGTAGGTGTCGCCGTTCTTCTCCGCGAGGTCGATCCCGGTATCGAGCCGGTCCAGCGCTTCGCCCCACTCGCCAAGCAGCGTGAGGCACCACGGCACGGTGAGCTCCCTGACGGACTGCGCGTAGCTCAGATGGCCCGTCGCACACTCGGTGCCGAGCGTCGCGAGCGAGGCGAGCACGTCGCGCATCGCGGTTCTGTACCGGGCGCTGAAGAAGTCGAGGAGATTGCAGTCGATCACGTGCCAGGCGGCGTCCTGCGGTGTGCTCATGCGACCGACGTCGCGCAGCGCGCGGCGGCACTCGGCCGCGTCCGCCGCGTCCCATCCTCTCGTCCAGATGCGCCGCATCATGCATCGGGCACGAGTCCGGGCGCGGATCAGCGGGTCATCGTGCGCCTCACTGAGTCGGAGTGCCTGACCGATGACCTCGAGGGCTCGTCCGCTGTCGCTCCACGCGAGCGGGTACGCGAGATCCACGAGCGCCTTCAGCTCGATGTCGACGCGACCGGAGCGGGCGGCGCGCTCTCGCAGCAGCGTGAGTGGTTCGACGGCCCGCGGGTCGAAAGTGCCGAGGTACGTATCGGCGAGCGCGTCGAGGATCTCGGTCTCGACCAGTCCGCGCTCGGCCAGCGGGAGGTTCCCCGCCAGCGTGAGCGCGTGCTGCAGGCTGGCTCTCGCGCCGGCCACCTCGTAGCGGCGCGCGGCCAGCTCCGCCGCGCGCCGCAGATACCGCCCCGCGCGCGACCAGTCCCCGCCAAGCTCGAAGTGATGCGCCCGCTCGGGCGCGACCTCGTCGAGCGCGCC
>DATAIN010000182.1:0-4512 GCA_036262635.1 Gemmatimonadaceae bacterium
GCGAGCCAGGTCCCCCCGGCCAGCACGAGCACCGCCGCCGCGGCGCGGGCGCGCGGAGCGAGACCGCGGGCACGGGCGCCTCCGCGCGGTCCGCCATCGTCGAGCGCTGCTGCTCGAGACGGAGCTCGTTAGCGGCGACGACGCTCGACGTCGGCGCGCTCGCCACCGGCGCGCTGGCGACCATGGGGGGCGTGGTGTTCGCCGACGCTTCCGCGGCAGCGCTCCCCGCCTTCGCGGCAATCCCCCCCGCGACTCGCGACGTGGCGTAGCGCTCGGGGGGCCGCGACGGAACGGGCGCGGCCTCGACCAGCATCCGCGCGCTCGACGGCGGCGCGTCCACCACGACGCCGGGGATGCGGATCGATGTCGTATCCACGTACATGGCGAACTGCATCGGCGGATGCTTCTCCCGCCGCGTGCCGACCGCGGCGAGCCAGGTCCCCCCGGCCAGCACGAGCACCGCCGCCGCGGCGCGCCACGCGCCGTTCGAAACGCGAAGCTCGCGGAAGCGCCGGCGCACCGTCCGCCGGCGCACCGCCGCGCGCGCGCCGCTCGACATCGGCGCCTCGGGGATCACGCCACCCGGGACCGAGTCGAGCGCGGAGAGGATCCGCGACGACGCGGCGAGCACCCCGCGCGCCTCGGCCACCGCCGCGGCGCAGGCGGCGCAGCCGGCGACGTGCGCCTCGAGCGCGGCGCCCTCGCCCGGCGGCAGTGCGCCGTCGAGCCAGGCGTGAATCGTTCCCTCGTCAGGATGCCGCATGATCGTCCCCCGCGCGGCGCTGCAGCGCCTCATATGCTTCGACCAGGCGCTTCCGCGCCCGGCACAGTGTCGTTCCGATCGAGCCCACCGACAGGCCTAACGCTTCGGCGATCTCGGGATAGTCCAGCCCTTCCTCGCGCATGAGCAGGGCGAGCCGGTCGCGCTCGGCGAGCGCGTCCACCGCGCGTCGTGCCATCGCCGCCTCCTGCGCCCGCTCGAGCGAGGTCGGCTCCGGCTCCGCGAGCTCGGCCTCGCGCGCCTCCTCGCGCAGGAGCACGAGGTGCTTCCGCCGCCGCGCGTCGCGCCGCGCCTCGTCCCGCACGAGGTTGTTCGCCACCGTGAACAGCCAGGCGCGCTCGTTGGTGAGCGACCGCTGGCGCAGCGCTCGCACGAAGGTCTCCTGCGCCACCTCCTCGGCCCAGTCGCGATCGCCGAGCCGGCGCGTCAGGTAACGCACCAGGGTGTCGTGATAGGTCCGGAAGAGCCGCTCGGCGTCGATCTCCATGGCTGCGTCCAGTCTACCACGCCCGCTCGATCGCGGCGACATCGGCGTCGCCGAGCCGCTCCTCTCCCGTCGCGGTCGTCTCGATCGCGACGTTCCGTCCGTAGACCAGCACCTGGTCGCCGAGCGCGAGCGCCTCGCGCAGCTCGGGGATGGTGCGCACCAGCGCGAACCAGGCGTCCGAGTAGGCGCGGATCTTCACGACGCGAACCTTCGCCGCGTCCGATGCGTCGGCGCGGAGGTCGGTCCAGCGGCCGTCACGCAGCGCGAACAGTCGCGCTCCCACTCGACGGGTGGCGCTCCCCACCGCGGTCGCGGCATCGGCCGCGTCGAGCGAGCGCGCCTCGCGCTGCGCCGCCGACGACTTCGCCGCGTTGAAGCTGTCCCCGCTCGTGATGACCTGTGCCTCGAGCCGCAGCGGCGCGCTCGGCGCGGGGGCCCGGCGGAGGTTCCCCGAGACGTCGCCCACCATCCCGCCGCGACCGACCGCCTGCGCGACCACGCCCGGCTCCTGCACCAGGTACGAGGTGAACTCGGTCGGGATCGCGTAGCGCTCGCCTAACGCGCGGATCTCGTCGTCGATCTCCCGTGACGCGCCGACGCGCCGCTTCTCCGCGGCGAGCCAGCCGACGCGCTGGGTCGCCCAGAGCCGCGGCACGAACGCGTTCCCGCGCTCGCGGTCGGGGAAGCTCACGCGCTCGGTCCATTCGACGGGACCCCCCGCGCTGCTCCCGGTGAACCGCAGCGTCGCCGCGCCGTCCCCCTCGTAGCGGGCGAGGAGGACGAGATCCTGCCCCGCGAACAGATCGATCGGGCCGGCGGGGAGCACCCGCTCCAGCCGCACGCCGTCGGCGCGGACGCGGAGATCGGTCACCACCGGATCCGTGAGCCGCGACGCGACCACGCTCACCGCGCGCTCCACGTCCTCGTTCGGCCGGACGAAGCTCGCCGTGCCGTGCGCCTCGAGCGCGAGCCGCTCGACGAGCGCGGCGTTCACGTCGGCGCCGACACCGAAGGTGAAGACGCGAGCGCGGCCGCGTCGCTTCGCCGCCCGCTCGGCGATCGCCTCGGGGCGCGTCTCGCCCACCGTCGGCGCGCCATCGGTGAGGAAGAGGACGAGCGGCAGCCGGTCGCTCGGGCTCTCCAGCTCGAGCGCGGCGTCGAGCGCGCCCGCGATGTTGGTCGACCCCTCCGCCTCGAGCTCGTCGAGGTAGCGCTGCGCGGCGCGCAGATTCGCCGGCGTCGCGGCGACGAAGGCGTCGCGGAAGTTGCGCACGTCGGTCGAGAAGTCTATCAGCCGGAAGCGATCCCCCTCGTCGAGCGTGCCGAGCACCTGCTGCCCCGCGGCCTTCGCCTGCTGAAGCTTCCGCCCGCTCATCGAGCCGGAGACGTCGAGCACCAGGGTGACGTCGCGCGGGGTACGGCGCGCCGAGCGCGTCGGCGGGGTGAGGGTGATGAGCGCGAAGCGCTCCTCCTCGCTCGTCGCATGGGCGAGCAGCGAGACCGCGGGCTCGCTCGACCGCCGCAGCGGGACGAGCACCGTCACCTCGCGCGTGCTCCCCTCCGCTTCGACCGTGATCCGCCCGCCGCTCGTACGCCGCGTCAGGCGATGCGTCGGCGAGTACGGCTCGCCGTACGCCGCGTCCGACGGGATGGTGAGCGAGAAGGTCTCGCTCTCGCGGTCGCGCGCCGTCTCCCGGTCGCCGCCCGCGTCGTCCACGGGCATGATGCGCGCCGGGGGTACGAGGCCCTGTGCGCCGTTAGGCGTGCCGCGGCGGTAGTCGACGCGGAGCGCGTCCCCCTCGCGCTTCGCGATCGCGTCGAAGCGGACGACGACCCGCTTCTCCTCGCCCGGCCGGATCGGGAAGATGCGCGCCCGCAGCAGCCCGTGCCCCATCCACTCGACGAGCGCCGGATCGCGCTGCCGCCTGACGATCTCCTCGTAGATCCCGCGCGCCTTGTCGGCGCTCATCGTCTCCCCGGCGACGAGCTCCCCGTCGATCGAGAGCTTGAGATCCTGGAATGCCGCGTCGGTGGGGAGCGGAAAGATGTAATCCGCCTCGGCGATCCCGCCGCCGCGATTCACGAAGCGCTCTTCCACCTCGTAGTGCAGCACCCGCTCCTGCAGCGCGACGCGCACGTTGCTCGCCGTCCGCACCAGCCCCCACGGTGCGGGCGCCGGGCAGGGCCGGATGGGAAGGCAGGGTCGCGGAATGATCGTCCCCTGCGCACTGAGCGCGGCGGGGAGCGTAACGGCAATGACGGCAGCGAACGCGAGGCGGCGCATGGAAGCTCTCTCTGGGATGTGACTGTAGAGAGACGCTGCCGGATCGCCGGCTTGCACAGCCTGGCCAAACTGCGCTGCTACAACGACTTGGAGAGACGAGTCCGACTCTGAACTCCCATCGCCGTCAGCTCGCTGTCTCTCCAGTCTCCCATCGCGGTTTCTCAGGTTCTCTCGTCGGTCTCCACAGGCGTCGGACCCGTACTCGCCACCCGCTCGTCCCAGCTCTTCACCATCGCCACGAACGCTTTCGCGACCTTCGGCTCGAACTCGGTGCCGGCGCGCTCCTCGATGTAGTCCAGCGTCTTCGCCGATTCCCAGGCCGCGCGGTAGGGACGGTTGGTGCGCAGCGCGTCGTACACGTCGCAGACGTGAACCAGCTCGCTCGCGTGGTGGCAGCAGCGGCCGAAGTGCGGCTTCGGGTAGCCGCCCCCGTCGAGCATGATGTGATGCTCGTAGGCGACCACCGCGGCGAGGTCGAGCTTCTTGTCGCTCGCGACGATCAGCCTCGCGCCGTCCACCGGATGGCGTTGCATGATCTGCCGCTCCTCCTCGCTGAGCTTCCCCGGCTTGACGAGAATGTCCTTCGGGATGCGCACCTTGCCGAGGTCGTGGAGGAGGCCGGCCACGCCGAAGGCGCGGACGTCGGTCGCCGGGAGCGCGAGATGCTCGGCGAGTGCCATCGTCAGCACGCTCACGTTGAGCGAGTGCGTCGTCGTATACTGGTCGAACTCCTTCATCTGCACGAGCGGCAGCACCATCTGGCTGTCGCCGTGCATCGCCACGGCCAGCGAGCGCACCACCGCTTCCGCCTCGAGCAGCGGGAGCTCGCCGCGCGTCGCCACCTCATCGTGCATCCAGCGGATCGCATCCGCCTCCGCGCCGAGATCGTAGACGATGCCGCTCCGCGCGCCCCCGTTCTCGGCCGACTTCTCCGCCGGCAGCGCTCCCTCGCCGCGGATC
>DATAIN010000183.1:0-4907 GCA_036262635.1 Gemmatimonadaceae bacterium
CCGCTCTCCCCCGACCCGCACGCCCGGCTCGACATCCGCGTGGTCGTGAGTGACCTGACGCGCTTCTTCTGGGACGAACCGGCCGACGTCCGGCGGAGCCGCGAGAGCACGGTGCCGGCGTCGATCTTCAACTGGCCGTAAGGGCGGCCGTTAGCCATTAGCCGTTAGCTGTCAGGAACCGCGGTTACCGCAGGCTCTCAACGCTAATGGCTAATGGCTAATGGCCAATGGCTGACGGCCCGCCGTTCAGGTTCTCGCCGCCACCCGGTCCCCCGTGCTCGCCATCATCCGGCGAATCGGGACGATGAGCAGTGCGAGCAGGATCGCCGCGCCGACGAGGGCGGCGGTGGTTGCGGTGAAGAGCTGCGGGGTCTGCTCCAGCTTCTCCGGGTCGACGTGGCCGCCGACGAGACCCGCGATGAGGTTGCCCACCGAGGTCGCGAGGAACCAGATCCCCATCATCTGACCCACGTACTTCCGCGGCGAGAGCTTGGTCATCGACGAGAGGCCGACTGGGCTCAGGCAGAGCTCACCGATGGTCTGGAAGAAATAGCTCCAGGTGAGCCACCACGCCGAGACCTTCACGGCGCCGCCGCTGCCGACGATGATGTTCGCCGCCGGGATCATGATCGCGAAGCCGACGCCGGCCATGAGCAGGCCGAGGGAGAACTTCGCGGGGCTCGAGAGGTCCACGCCGCGCCGCGCGAGGCTCGTCCAGATCCACGCGAACACCGGCGCGAGCACGATGATGAAGGCGGAGTTGATCGACTGGAACCAGGTCGCCGGAACCTCGAAGTTCCGGAGCTGACGCTGCGTGAAGTCGCGCGCGAAGAGGTTCAGCGAGGTCGGCGCCTGCTCGAAGGCGGCCCAGAAGATGGCCGCGAAGATGAAGAGGATGAAGATCACGCCGATCCGCTTCTTCTCGCCGCCGGTCAGCCCGCCAAGGGCGAGCAGCCCGGCGAAGTACACCACCGCGATGCCGACGAGCACGTAGGTCATGCTCGCGCCGATCGCCTGCGGGTCGAGCTGGATCGCACCGGTGGCGGCGAGGACGATGACGAGGGCGAGGATGGCGAGGCCCGCCGCCGTCGCGATGGCGCCGGTGCGCTTCTGCCGCGCGTCCACGGCGGGATCGGGATGCCGTGAAGGCTCCACCCCGAGGTTGCCTAACGTCCGGCGCGAGTAGAACGCGTAGGTGAAGAGGCCGAGCAGCATCCCGACGCCGGCCGCACCGAATCCCCAGTGCCAGCCGACGCTCTCGCCGAGGTAACCGGTGACGAGCTGGCCGAAGAACGCGCCGATGTTGATCCCCATGTAGAACACGGAGAAGCCCGCGTCGCGACGCGCGCCCCCCTCGGGATACAGATCGCCGACGATCGCCGAGATGTTCGGCTTGAGGAGCCCGGTGCCGAGGACGATGAGCACGAGCCCGATGAAGAAGGGCACGCGACTGTGCGCGAACGCGGAAAGACCGATCGAGATGTGGCCGAGCGAGATCAGCACCGCGCCCCAGAAGATCGCGCGACGCAGCCCGAGCAGCCGATCGGCGATCCAGCCGCCGGGGAGCGACGAGAGATAGACGCTCGAGGCGTAGATGCCGACGATCGCCGAGGCCTGGTTGCGCTCGAAGCCGAATCCCCCTTCCGCGAGCGCCGCGGTCATGAAGAGGACGAGGAGCGGACGCAGCCCGTAGAAGGAGAAGCGCTCCCACATCTCCGTCGTGAACAGCACCGCGAGCCCGCGCGGGTGCCCGAAGAAGCCGCGGTCCGCGGATGGACGGGGAGGCTGGTCGAGCGTCGTCGTTCCGACGTTGGTCGCTTGCTGTGGCGGTGCGGTCACGGCGGTTCGCGTCAGGGTGAGGTCGAGCCCCCGGCTGGATCAGCGGGCGGCGACGACGGGAAGATAGCGTTGCGGGAGATTGGTCGCGCCCGCGGCGCGCTGCGCCGCGTCGTCCACCACGGTCGGTGGCTGCTTGATACACGCCACGAGGTGGGGTGCGCCAGCGTTCTTGCCGGATTCGGACATTGCGCCCTTCGGCTCGAGCGGGGGCACGATCCGCGCGCAGGCCGCGTCCTTCGCCGGATGGTGGCAGCGCGGATGGAAGACGCACCCCGATGGCGGAGCCGCGGGCGATGGCACGTCGCCGGTGAGGACGATGCGCTGTCGCCTGACGTCAGGATCCGGCACCGGGACGGCAGAAAGCAGCGCCTGCGTGTACGGCATCAGCGGCTCGTCGTACAGCGCCGCGCCAGGCGCGGTCTCGACGATCCTGCCGAGGTACATCGCGGCGACGCGATCGGCGACGTGCTGCACGACGGAGAGATCGTGCGCGATGAAGAGATAGGCGAGGCCGCGGTCGCGCTGCAGATCCTGGAGGAGGTTGACCACCTGCGCCTGCACGGAGACGTCGAGCGCGGAGACCGGCTCGTCGCAAACGATGAAGCGCGGCTCGACGGCGAGGGCGCGAGCGATCCCGACGCGCTGCCGCTGGCCACCCGACAGCTCGTGCGGATAGCGCGACGCCTGGTCGGGGCGGAGCCCGACCTCCTCGAGGAGTCGCCGTACGCGGGCGTCCGCCTCGGCGCCCTCTGCGAGATGGTGGATGATCAGCCCCTCGCGCACCGTCGCGCCGACGGTCATGCGCGGATTGAGGGAGCTGAACGGATCCTGGAAGACGATCTGCATCTGCCGGCGGAGCTTTCGCAGCGGCTCCGCCTTCAGCGCGCGGACGTCGGTTCCGTCGAAGGTGATCGTCCCCGCGGTCGCCTCGACGAGTCGCAGCACCGCGCGGCCGGTGGTCGTCTTGCCGCAGCCGCTCTCGCCGACGAGGGCGAGCGTCTCGCCGGCGTGCACGTCGAACGACACGCCGTCCACAGCGCGCACGACACCGCGCGCACCGCCGAACACCCCCTTCTTCACCGGGAAGTGCACCGCGAGATCGCGGACCGAGAGCAGGGGACGCTGCGCGCCGCCTGCGATGGGCGCCGTCACTTGCCCGCCTCCGCGCCCACGGCGGCGGCGATGGGGATGTGAGGATGATTGCGCCGCTCCGGCTCGATCGCGAGGTGGCAGCGGGAGACGTGGCCCTCGCCGATCTGGTAGAGCGGGGGATGCTCGCGCTCGCAGAGATCCCACGCGTACTGGCAGCGCTCGCGGAAGCGGCAGCCGTGCGGCCAGGCCGTCGGCGCGGGCACCGCGCCGGGGATCGTCGCGAGGCGCTCCTCGCTGCCGCCGACGCGCGGCATCGCGCGGAGCAGGCCCTCGGTGTACGGATGATGCGCCGCGCGGAACAGCTCGCGCACCGGCGCTTCCTCCACGACCTCGCCCGCGTACATCACGACGACGCGCGACGCGGTCTCGGCGACGACTCCCAGATCGTGGGTGATGAGGAGGATCGACATCCCCATCCGCTTCTGCACGTCGGCGAGGAGCTCGAGGATCTGCGCCTGGATGGTCACGTCGAGCGCGGTGGTCGGCTCGTCGGCGATGAGCAGCGCGGGGCTCATCACGAGCGCCATCGCGATGACCACGCGCTGGCGCATCCCGCCGGAGAGCTGGTGCGGATACTCGTCCACCCGCTGTTCCGGATCGGCGATGCCGACCAGCCGCAGCATCTCGATCGCCTTCGCTCTCGCCGCGGCGCGCGACGCGCCCGCGTGGACGCGCGCCACCTCGGCGATCTGGTCGCCGACGGTCATCACCGGATTGAGCGCGGAGAGCGGCTCCTGCCAGATCATCGCGATGCGATTGCCGCGAACGTCGCGCATCTCGCGCTCGCTCAGCGACAGCAGGTCGCGTCCCTCGAGGAGGATGCCGCTCCCGCGCTCGATGCGTCCCGCGCCGTCGATGAGCCGCAGGATCGAGAGCGCGGTGACGGACTTGCCGCAGCCGGATTCCCCGACGAGGCCAACGGTCTCGCCGCGACCGACGACGAAGGAGACCCCGTCGACCGCGCGCGCCGGACCGGCGTCGGTGGCGAACGTCGTGTGGAGATCGCGGACGGCGAGGAGTGGCTCAGCGGTCATCGGCAGGCAATCTGCACCCGGGTCAGCCGTCGCGGGAGTGATGGCGCGGGTCGAGCGCATCGCGCAGGGCGTCGCCGAGCACGTTGAAGGCGACGACGGTGGCGAGCATCGCGAGGCCGGGGAAGAGCGCGATCCACCATCCGGTCGCCAGCAGCTCGCTCCCGTCCTGGATGATGTTTCCCCAGCTCGCGTGCGGCGGCCGCACGCCGAACCCGAGGTAGCTCAGCGCCGCCTCGAGCACGATCACATTGCCGATGCCGAGCGTCGCCGCGACGATCACCGGGGTGAGCGCGTTCGGAAGAAGATGTCGCCAGAGCACGCGCCCGTGCGGCGCGCCGAGCGCGCGCGCGGCGAGGGCGTACTCGCTTCGCGCCAGCGCACGCACGCGCTCGCGCACCAGCCGGCTGGTCGAGAACCAGCCGGTGAGGCCGAGCACGAGGATCAGCGCCGGGAGCCCGACGTTTCCCCAGAGCGCGAGCGCGAGGATGAGGAGCAGCACGCGCGGGATCGCGAGCAGCGCGTCGATGACCCGCATCATCGCCGCTTCGGTGAAGCCGCCCACGTAGCCGGCCATCGCCCCGTACGCGGTGCCGATGGTCATCGAGAGCGCGATCGCGAGCGTGGCGATGCCGAGCGAGATGCGGCCGCCGTAGATGACGCGGCTGAAGACGTCGCGGCTGTAGCCGTCGGTGCCGAACGGGTGCGCCGCGGAGGGCGGCAGCTTCGCCAGCGCGACGATGTCCGGCTGCGCGTTAGGCGCGTAGGGGGCGACGACCGGGGCGAGGAGCGCCGCGACCGCGAAGAGCAGGATCACCGCGAGCGCCGCCATCGCCGCGCGATCGCGACCGAGCCGGTGGAGCGCCGCCCGCCATGGACCCGCAC
>DATAIN010000184.1:0-2718 GCA_036262635.1 Gemmatimonadaceae bacterium
AGTCGTTCCCCTCGCTCGGCGGCGAGGCGAGCAGCAGACAGACCTCCGCCTGCACCGGGTCGGTGTCCTGGAACTCGTCTACGAGGAGGTGCGCCCAGCGCTGCCCGAGCTGGTCGCGCGCCTCGCCGTTCTCGCGCAGCAGCTTCGCGGCGAGGAGCAGCAGGTCGTTGAAGCCGAGCTGCGCGGTCGCGAGACGCTCCTCCTCGAAGGCGTTCGCCGCGCGCAACAGGAAGCGCATCACGATCGGATAGCGATGCTCGCGCCAGCAGCGCAGCACCTCGGCGGCGGGCCCTTCGACGAACGCGGTGAACGCCTCCGCCAGCTCTTTCGCCGCGGCCTTCGCCGCCTTGTCCTCGCCCCAGCGCTTCTGCACGATCTTGCACGCCGAGGCCGACACGCGCTCGAGCGCCGAGCAGAACGCCGCGACGTCGCTCCAGCTCTGGACGCGACGCTGGACCGTCAGGCGGCGCACCAGCTTCATCAGCGCGTCCCACCCGTCCACCGGCTCCTCGCGCGGCAGCATCTTCTCGGCGCGCGCGAGCAGCTTCTCCAGCTCCCGCCTGCAGTCGCCGATCTCCGGCGCCGCCGATTCGCCGAGCGGAAAGGTGACGTCCGGGTATGTCACCACCTTCTCGAAGCCCTTCCGCAGCGAGCGTGGATCGACGCCTACCGCGTGCAGCGCGCGCAGGTCGGCGTCGCCCGCACGCTTCGTTCTCTCGAGCCAGCGATTCCAGAACTCACCCTGCAGCTCGCTCCAGTCCTCGTCGGTGACTTCCTGGAAGCTCGGATCGAGCCGTACCTCGAGCGGCCGCTCGCGCAGCAGCCGGCCGCAGAAGGAGTGGATCGTCCCGAGGAAGGCCGCGTCGAGATCGCGCAGCGCCGCGTCGCAGCGCTTCACCGATTCGCTTCCCGGGTCACCATCGCGAATGCGCGCCTCGAGGCCGAGCTGGAAGCGCTCGCGCAACTCGTTCGCCGCCTTGCGCGTGAACGTCACCGCGGCGATCCGGTCCACCCGTGTCCCGCGTTCGACCAGCGCGATCATCCGCCCGACGAGCGACGTCGTCTTCCCCGACCCCGCGCCCGCCTCGACGAGAAGGTTCGTGTCGAGATCGGTGAGGATGCGGTCGCGCGCCGCCTGATCGCTCGGCGACTGCCGCGGCGTCGGCTTCGCGCTCATGCGTCGTCCCCCTCATCGCCGGCCGCGCCGCGCAGGCCGCGCATGATGCGGAAGACCTCGAGCTCCACGTTCGCCTCGGCCCATGCCGCGCGCGGCGAGACCGTCTTCCGATCGCGCGCGTCGTAGCCGGCGCGGCAGATCGGCTGGCAGTCGCAGAACCCGCAGTCGCGGCTCTCCGTGGTCGGGAGGAAGGCGCCACTTTCCGCCTGCTCGAGGAGATCGCGGACGATCTGCACCGCGGCGCGCATCTCCTCCGCGTCGTAGCTCACGATCTCGCTTTCTCCGCGCTCCGTCGGGAAGCGATACTCGAAGCGCGACACGCGCTCGCCGAGCACCTGCGTGAGCGCGGCGGCATAGATCGCGGCCTGAAGCTGGCGTCCACCGTCGAAGAGCGCCTTCTTCGCGGACTTCTGATAGAACGTGGACTTCCCCGTCTTGTAATCCACCACGCGCAGCCCGCCGCCCGGCAGCCGATCGACGCGATCGACGCGGCCGTGAACGGGCAGCACGCGACCGTCGCCGAGGTCGTATACGCCCGGGCGATCGTCGCCGCCGAACTTCACCTCGGGCTGCAGCCACACTCCGCCATCCCCCGCGCGCGCGAGCGCACGCTCCATCTCGAGATATGCGATCGCCGCGCGGCGGATCTCGGCGGCTTCGGCCTCGTAGACCGTTTCCCCCGGCGGCGGCACCCGCTCGCGCCAGCGCGCGATCACCGCTTCGGCGATGCGCAGCACTTCGTCGCGCGCATCGTCGCCGAGGATTTCCCGCTGCCGGCCCAGGTAGCGCTTCGTCATCTCCTCGTAGACCTCATGGAGGAGCGAGCCGCGCTCGAGCGCGTCGAGCCAGGCGTCGGGATCGTAATCCGGATCGTCAGGCGGGCGGAGGCTCAGCCCGTTGCGGTAGAACCAGGCGAGCGGGCACTTCGCGAGCAGCTCGAGCGATGAAGGGGAGAGGCTCTTCCCGCGCGCCACGAGATCGAACTCGCCCATCGCGGCGAGCACGATCCCATGGTGCGGCCCCGCCTCCGGCGCGCGCGCCGCGTCTGCCGCCCGCAGCCCCGCGTCGAGCGACGCGAAGCATTCGCGCACCACGGCGGTTCCGTCGAGCAGCAGCGAGTCCTGCGCGATGGCGCCGAGCCAGACGTCGCGCGCGTCGATCGCGGCGTCGCCCGCGTCCGGCACCGCGCATGCCGGTGGACGCAGACGCTCGCGCAGCTTCTCGAAGCTGAGCGACGGATCGCCCTCGGCGATGCGCCAGCACTCGAGCAGCACCGGCGCCGGGCCTGCCTCACGGCCGTCGAGCGAGCCGCTCGTCGCGTAGGAGAGCGTGACGCGCCCGCGCAGCGTCGCGAGCGCGCTCCGCAGCTGCCGCGCGCGCTCCTCGCGCCGGTCGGCGTTCGTCGCCATGCGCCCGGCGGGGAGCGCCGCGCGCACCGCGTCAGTGAGGAACGGGTCCTGCCGCGTCGGTCCCGACGTGCGGTCCGCATCGAGCCCGACGACGAAGACGCGCCCGCGCCCCGTCGTGCCCGCGTGTGCGAG
>DATAIN010000185.1:0-1530 GCA_036262635.1 Gemmatimonadaceae bacterium
AAGTAGAGCTCGAAGCCGTCCTCGCCGGTGTAGCCGGTGCGCGAGACGATGACGTCGGGGACGCCGGCGACGGTGCCGACGGTGAAGTGGTAGTACTCGATCGACTCGAGATCGACCTTCGTGTGGCGCGCGAGGATCTCCTGCGCCTTCGGGCCCTGCAGCGCGAGGAGCGCGACGTCGTCGCTCACGTCCTCGAGCGTCGCGTCGAAGCGCGAGAGGTACTTCGAGATGTGGTCGAAGTCCTTTTTGATGTTCGACGCGTTCACGACCATCATCAGGTGGTCGGCGAAGCGATAGACGAGGCAGTCGTCCTCGATCGTCCCGCGCTCGTTGAGGATGGTCGAGTAGTGCACCTGGCCGACGGCGAGCTTCGCGACGTCGTTCGTCGTCACGAAGTTGACGAAGTCCACCGCCTGCGGTCCGCGGACGATGAACTCCCCCATGTGGCTGACGTCGAACAGCCCCGCGCGCTGCCGCACCGCGTTGTGCTCGGTGGTGATCCCCGTCGGGTACTGCACCGGCATCTCGAAGCCGGCGAAGGGGACGAGCTTCGCGCCGAGCGCGGCGTGGATCGCGTGGAGGGCGGTGCGCTTCAGGGTCGCGGTCGCGTCGGATGCCATCGAGTCCGTCGGTGAGGGGAAGAACACGGAATATGACGGATTGGCCGACTCCCTTCCAGTCTGAACGGACGAAGCCGCCGGGCTGGCAGCGCCAACCCGACGGCTCCTTTCGCAGTGAGCGGCTATGTTCGCCGGATGCGCGCTATCGCGCCTCGCTGCCCTTGTGCTGCTCGCGCGCCGGAGCGGTACGCAGCTCCTGCTCGCCGATGGTGCGCACGTCGGCGACCTTCGGCGTCGAGCCGGTGACCATCGCCTTCACCACCTCGAAGAGCACGAGGGGCGCGGGCTTGTTGGTCTTCGAGTAGGTGACGACGTTCGCCTCGACGAGGATGAGGGTGATGCGCTCGTCGTTCGGGCCGCCGTCGCGGCGCGGATTCCCCACCTCCTCCGGGAACCAGGCCTTCCAGTCGGGCTTGTAGAGCCCCGCGATGAGGTCGCGGTCGCGGCTGATGATCGCCGTCCCCGAGACGGAGACCCAGTCGCGCGTGCGGTCCTTGTAGTAGCTGACGTTGACGTGCGGGTCCTGGGCGATCTCGTCGAGCTTTCCCTCGAACCAGTTCGTGACGAACCAGAGATCGGTCCCCGCCGTGCGGCGCTGCGTCTGCATCGCGCGCGAGACCAGCTGCCCGTCGGGGCGCCGCGTCGTCAGCATCGCGACCTCGATCCCGTCGATCAGCTTGTAGAGGTCGTCCAGCTTCTTCCCGGTGGGGACCTCGTCGTCGCGATTCTCTCTGTCCGGATTGCGAGCCATCGTCGCTCCTGCGAGTTGAAAGCGGTGCCTGCGCCGTGGTTGGCGCACGCACCGCTCTCGCAGAAGCCGTGCCCCGCGCCGCTCAACCGGGGAGCGCGGCCACCGCCTCGAGGACCTCGGCCGCGTGGCCGTCGGGGCCCACCTTCTCGAACACCTTGG
>DATAIN010000186.1:0-2830 GCA_036262635.1 Gemmatimonadaceae bacterium
TCGGCGAAGGTCTCGAGGGTGAGATCGGGGCCGAACGCGTAATTGAGGCGACCGCTCAGCGTGAACTCACGGAAGTCGATCGTCGCGAACCGATACGAGTTGCGGTAGGTGGCGGCCGGACCGGTGCCACGCTCGGTGCCGACGTACTGTCTCGGGTCGCGCGAGGTGAGGAAGTTCGGCGTCACGGCCAACTGCCAGCGCGGTCCGGGCCGCAGGCCGAAGCTGCCGCTGAAGCGCTGCGTCTTCTCGCCGAGCGTGGTGCGCCCGTAGTAGACCCGACCGCTCCAGCGCGTCGGCGAGGCGAAGCTGTTCCCCACCTCGACGATTCCGACGCGGTAGAAGCCGGTCTCCATGTATGGGCCGCCGCGTGTCAGCTCGTTGCTCTGCCCGGGAAAGTCCTGCCAGGCGGTGAGATTGGTGTACCAGAAGTTCTTCCAGGTGAACATCCCGTCCGAGCGCACGAAGGACGCGTTGCGGACGTTGCCGTAGTCGACCTGATCGAACGTCTCGAGGGAGATCTCGTAGCTCTGCAGCCAGGTGTTCGGCCGCCGCTCGCGATAGGTCAGAGTCGCGTCGACGTACTTGCGGTCGGCGCGGCTCATCGCGCCCGCATCATTGAGGTCGAAGCCGGGGGATCGCGCGCCGATCTGGATCCCGCCGAGCCAGTGGCGCCCGTTGGAGCGCTCGACGCTCAGGAATCCGTCGGTGCCGGAGAGCGTGGTACGGGTGGGGTCGAGGTGGAGATAGTCGGCGTCGGGACGCTGGTAGTAGCGCGCTGAGCTCATCTGCATGCGGCGGATGGCGGTCGTGTCGCCGGCGACACGGCTCGCGCCGAAGCCTCCGCCGATCTGATACTCGCCATCCTTCAGCCGGATGTTCCAGTCGGCGGCCGCGCTCACCGCGTCGCGCGGGAGCACGGAGGCGAGAACATCACCCGCGCCCATCGCGCGATCCACGCCGGTGACGATGATGCCCGCGGTGGAACCGGAGCGCCCGAACTCCTGCCGCAGGCGAAGCACGCCGTAGTTCGCCCGCGGCTGCACGGTGCGTGAGATGCCGAACGCGCGCGCGCCGGAGACGGAGTCGGCGAGGAACCAGCCCTCGCCCGTCTCGCGATCGGTCGCCGCGGCGAGCGCGCCGATGGAGAGTCCGTTCGCGAGCCGGCCGGTCAGCTTCGCCGCGCCGAGGATGGTGGTCGCCTGTGGCGCATCGATGAAGTCGGCATCGGGGAGCAGCGCGCTGCGCGGCGGACCGCCGATGCGCCTGGAGTAGAAGTATGTCGCGCCGCCGCCGGTGAGATACTGCGAGCCCTCGGTGAAGAAGGGCCGCTTGTCGGCGTAGAACAGCTCGTATGCGGAGAGATTCACCACCGAAGGATCGGCCTCGACCTGGCCGAAGTCGGGGTTCACGGTCGCCTGCAGCGTCAGGCTCGGCCCGAGCCCCATCTTCACGTCGCCACCGACGCGAGTGTGCAGGTTGCGGCCGTCGTCGAAGGGGTTGCGCAGGTCGCGATCCGACGCGTGCCGCGCATCGCTCGCGACGTACGGGAGCAGCTCGATGCGTCGCGATGGCTGGATGCCGCGAATTCCCTCGAGGGTGCCCATGCGCGACGCCCACGCCGTGACGCTGCTCGGCACGGGAATCCAGAAGATGTCTTCCTTCTTGGAGGGGATCCACCGGTCGAAGTTGACCCCCCACGTCTGGACGTCGGCCGCGTTGAAGCGAAGCTGGTTGAACGGGATCCGCATCTCGGCCGTCCAGCCGAGCGCATCGACGACGGCGCGACCGTCCCACACCGGATCGAAGGACGCGTCGGTGCGGTTCTCGTCGTCCTGCGGATAGAAGAAGTCGCCGCGCACCCCGCTTGCCGTCAGCGCGAAGCTGTAGGCGGTGCGCCGGTCGTGATACGTGTCGAGCGAGATGATGACGTGCTCCATCTGCCCGATGTTGTCGCGCCGGCCGACCGGAGCCTGGATCCTCGCGGGGTCCTTCGCGTACATGCGCGCGCCGACGTAGAGCGCCGCATCGTCGTAGGCGATGCGCACCTCGGTGCGCTCGGTGGGCTCGGAGCCCTCCAACGGCTGTTTCTGGAGAAAGTCGGCGATCACCGGCCCGTCGCGCCAGACGCCCTCATCGAGCCTGCCGTCGAGGACGATCGAGCCGTTAGGCACGCGCACGGCGGTCGCGCGCTTGACGACGGGCAGCGTCGACGCTTCGTCGCGCGGGGGCGCGGTCTGTCCCGCGGCGCCCTGCGGTGAGACGCCCTGCCCCGCGGCGGGGGGCGCGGCGAGCAGGCACGCCGCGGCGAGGGTGCAGATCGACGATCGGAGGCGGGGCTTCGCCTTCGGCGCGGCCCCGGAGGGCAGCGCCGTCATGAGATGGAGCATCGGCGCCTCCGGTCAGCGACCGCCGCTGGTGTTCTTCAGCTTGCGGAGCGAGGACAGCACGCGCCCGTAGTCAGACTCCGACTGGATCGACTCGGCCGCTTTCGCGACGCGCTCTCGCGCGGCTTCGGTGTTGGGTCCGTTCCGCGCGACCGAGATGAAGAACTCGGCCTTGTCGTAATCGGAGCTGATCCGCTTCGCCCCGAGCTCGAGGAAGCTGTCGACGATCGCCGGGTCGAGGTTGTCCCGCTCGTCCATCACGCTCGTGAGCAGCGTGCGCATGTCGTAGTCCGACGAGATCCGTGACGCGCCGGCGAGAAACGCCGGAAGCGTCGCCTTCGAGATCCCGTTCTTCTTCACGACCTCCATGAGCATCTCGCGCATGTCGTAGTCGCTCGAGATGGTGCGCGCCGCGTTGAAGACGGCGATCTGCGACTCGGTGGTGA
>DATAIN010000187.1:0-1594 GCA_036262635.1 Gemmatimonadaceae bacterium
GTGTACGCGTCGGGGGCGAGGCCGCGCGACGTCGACACCTCGGCGAGGCGCGCGGTGAGCCCCGACCACCCGCCCACCGAGCGGAGGCCGACGACCACGAGCGGCGCGAACCCGAAGACGATCAGGAAGAACTGCAGCACCTCGTTGTAGATCGCGCTCGTCAGCCCGCCGAAGAGGACGTAGGCGAGGACGATGATCGCGCTCACCAGCACGCTGACGTTGAAGTTCCAGCCGAGGAGCAGGTTGAAGAGCTTCCCCATCGCGTACATCGAGATGCCGGAGGAGAAGACCGTCATCACCGCGAACGACACCGCGTTCAGCGTGCGGGTCTTCTCGTCGAAGCGGAGCTTGAGGTACTCGGGGACCGAGCGCGCCCGCGAGCCGTAGTAGAACGGCATCATGAACAGCGCGACGAACACCATCGCCGGGATCGCGCCCACCCAGTAGAAGTGGTTCGTCGCAATGCCGTACTTCGCGCCCGAGGCGCCCATGCCGATGACTTCCTGGGCGCCGAGGTTGGCCGAGATGAAAGCGAGGCCGGTCACCCACGCGGGGAGTGATCGGCCGGCGATGAGGAACTCACCGCTCGTGGTCATCCGTCGCCGCAGCATCCAGCCGACGCCGAGCACGGCGGCGAAGTACACCGCCATGATCAGGTAATCGATCGGCGTGAGTGAGGTGAGCGGAGTCGTGTCCATGGTTATGCCCAGTGGAAGGTGACCGCGGCGCCTGCTGGAAGGACGTAATGGAATGCCTGGGTGCCGACGCGAACCACGAGCGTGCGCTCGACCGTCGCCGTGTTCAGCGCGACGAGCACCTTCGATCCGTCATCGGCGTTCCTGAACGCGACCGTCTGGACGCCGTCGAGGTTCGACGTGGAGCCGATGCGACGCGCCCCCGGCCGGACGAACCGGCTCGCGTGCGCGAGCGAATAGTACTCCACGTTCCGCGTCACGTAGCCCCCCGAGCCGATGGTGACGACGCCGCGGCAATCGCCACAGCCACCGAGATGGGGACCGTAGCTCTCGTCGAGCGCGAGATTCCAGAGGAGAACGCCCTTCGCCCAGTTCCTGGTGCCGTCGATGATCAGCGTGCCGACGAAGAACTTCAGGTTCTCGGCCCAGTTCGGGGACCAGTTTCCCCCCGAGCACTCGGTGAAGTACGTCTCCTTGTCCGGATACGCGTCGTGCACCTGACCCTGCGCCGCGATGTTGCCTCCGTAGCAGTGCCAGGCGACGCCGGCAACGTACCGCCTCGCTCCGGTATCGGCTAGGACCGCGAGCGGTGAATCCGGCTGATCCCAGTTGTGGTCCCAGTCGAGGATCTTCGTCTGGATCCCCTCGCGCGCGAAGAGCGGGCCGAGGTAGTCGCGGAGGAGACGTGCGCGCGCGGCCGGAGGGAGCGACATCCCGGGATAGTTCTCCGGCTCGAAGTGCGGCTCGTTCTGCACCGTGAGGGCGAAGATGGGGATCCCCTCCGCCTCGTACGCGCGCACGTAGCGCTTCAGGTACTCGGCGAGCGCCGGATATCCCGAGTCGGTGAGCGTCCCCTTGATCAGGCTCCCCGTCGTCTTCATCCAGCCGGGGGCGCTCCA
>DATAIN010000188.1:0-3803 GCA_036262635.1 Gemmatimonadaceae bacterium
CAGAAGATCGACGAATATCGGCGCGGCGGGGAGCTCCGCGCCGCGGCGCGAGGCGCGCTCGACACCGAGGTCGCGCAGACGCTCGAGGGCGAGATCGGCGAGATCCTCGGCATCCTCGAGGGAACCCGGTCGCCCGCATGAGCGAGTTGGTCTGCGTCATCCCGGCGCTGGACGCCGCCGCGACCCTTCCGCAGGTGCTCGACGCCGTGCGCGACTCGCTTCCGGACGTGGCAATCGTCGGCATCGACGACGGCTCGCACGATGACACGGGGAACGTTCTGCGCGCCGGCTGCGACGTCGCGGATTCCTTCCGGCACAACCGGGGGAAGGGTGCCGCGCTGCGAGCGGGGTTCGCGCACGCGCTGCGCATCGGCGCGCGAGTCGTCGTGACGCTCGACGCGGATGGCCAGCACGATCCACGCTATGCCCCGAAGCTCGTCGCTGCGCTCGACGAGGCGGACATCGCGATCGGGGAGCGAACGCGCACCGGAACCGCGATGCCGCTTCGTCGCCGCGTGTCCAATGCGCTCTCGACCGCGGCGATCAGCGCGGTTGCCGGACGGCGGCTCCCCGACACCCAGTGCGGCTTCCGGGCGATGCGTCGCGAGGTGATCGAGCGGGTGACCGCGGTCGGCGATCGCTACGAGTTCGAGACGGACTTCATCATTCGCGCCGCGCGAAAGGGCTTCTCGATCGTCGCCGTGCCGATCCCGACGATCTACGGATCGGCGAGCCATTTCAGGGAGTGTCGTGACGCGCTGCGCGTCGTCGCGACCATCTGGCGCCATCGCGCGAGCGCCTCGGCCTGATGCGGCTCCTCCTCACCAACGACGACGGCATCCTCGCGCACGGGCTCGCGTGCCTGCTCGAGGCGGCGGAGCCGCTCGGAGAGATCACGGTGGTGGCTCCGGACCGCGAGCAGAGCGCGACCAGCCACTCGCTGAGCCTTCATCATCCGCTTCGTCCCGTCGCGCGGGGCGATCGCCGGTACCAGATCGACGGAACCCCGACGGACTGCGTCATGCTCGCGGTGGAAGCTCTGATGCCCGCACGTCCCGACTTCGTGCTGAGCGGGATCAACCACGGGCAGAACATGGGGGAGGACGTCCTCTACTCCGGCACCGTTGCCGCGGCGATGGAGGGGCTCGCGCTCGGCATCCCGTCACTGGCGATCTCCTTCGCGGGAGGCGATCTTCGCGCCGATCTCACCTTCCTTCGCGAGCAGGTGAAGGTGCTCACTCCGCTGCTCCGCCACCTCACGTCGCTCCCGAGCTTCCCGCGCGACACGCTGCTCAACGTGAACCTGCCGCCCCTTCCGGCGGACGAGGTGAAGGGGGTCAAGCTCACGCGTCTCGGGCGCCGGGTGTACTCCAACTCGCTCAAGCCGATGGAGGATCCCTGGGGCCGAAAGATCTACTGGATCGGCGGTGGATCGATCAGCTGGTCCGGTCCCGAGGACTCCGACTTCCAGGCGATCCAGGACGGCTACGTCTCGGTGACCCCGCTCCACCTCGACCTGACGCACTACACCATGCTCGACTCGGCGGAGAAATGGTGGCGGGACCTCTAGACGGTGAGATGCGCGGCTCGCGCCGTCGCCTCGTCGAGACCCTCCACGACCGGGGGATCAAGGACCTGGCGGTGCTGCGTGCCTTCGAGCAGACCCCTCGCCACATCTTCGTACCGACCGGCGTTCGCCACCGCGCCTACGAGGACTCCGCGCTGCCGATCGGAAACGGGCAGACCATCTCCCAGCCGTCGATCCATGCCCGGTACCTCGAGCTCCTCGGACTCACGGGCAAGGAGAAGGTACTCGAGGTTGGGACCGGCTCCGGCTACCAGACCGTTCTCCTCGCGCACCTCGCGGCGCAGGTCTTCTCCATCGAGCGCATCGCGCCGCTGCTCCAGGGCGCACGCGAGGCGATCGCGCGCTGCGGCGTTCGCAACGTCTCGCTGCTGCTGGGCGACGGAACACTGGGGTGGAGGGAGTACTCTCCCTATGACGCCATCCTCGTCAGCGCGGCGGCGCCGAGCGTGCCGCAGCCCCTCGTCGAACAGCTCGCCGAAGGGGGACGGCTGCTCATTCCTCTCGGGGGGCAGGACATCCAGACGCTGGCCGTGCTGACGAGAAAGCAGGGACAGATCGAGCGGCAGGACATCCTCCCGGTACGATTCGTTCCTCTCCTCGGGCAGCACGGCTGGTAGAGCTGAACGCATGCAAGCGACCTCGGCGTAACTCTTTGCGCCGCCGCTCGTCGATACTGCACCAGCGACGCGGAGTCAGATGTCGGACCAGCAAGACAGCGCTCGACGCCCACGGCCGTTCATTCCATCCGCTCCGCCATTTCGCGGACCGGGGACTGCCGCACGCCCCGCGCTGACTCCACTCACTCCGCCCGCCGCGCGTCCGCCCGCGCCATTCGTCGCGCGCCGTGCGTGGAATCCGGTCGAGGAGCCGATTGCTCCGGAGGCGGCGACACCCGAGCGCGCGGCACTGCCCGCGCCCGCTGCTCCGCCGCCAGCGGCGGCCGCGCCCGCGGGGTCAGGGGACGCTCATCTCTACGGACACGATCCATTCGCGACGGAAGCAGGCGAGCCGACCCGCGCCCGTGTCGTGCCGGGTCAGGACGCCGCTCCGGAAGAGGCGGCACAGGCGCTCGCCGGCCTCCCGTACTTCGACGACACCGGGAGCGCGCATCAGGCGTCGGAGGTGGTGCCCGCGACCCGGACTTCCGGAAAAGTCCATCGCGTCGAGAACGACCCCGCCGCGGTGCTCGAGTCGCTGGCCATGCGAATCCGTGCCGGCTCGTTGAAGGTCGGCTCCCTCGACTCGACGTCGAGCGACGCCGCCACGGTGACCGCCGTCCTCGCCGCGCTGCTACGCACCGATCACCGATGACGGCCGAGGAGCGGCTCCACGTGCGCGTCGCTGGACGCGTCCAGGGGGTTGGCTTCCGGTGGTTCATCAGGGAAGAAGCCCGCCGGCTCGGGCTCGCCGGATGGGTTCGTAATCTCCCATCCGGGGACGTCGAGCTGATGGCCGAAGGAGAGCGGGACGCGCTGGACTCGCTCGCGCGGGCGGTCGCCAAGGGCCCGCCAGGCGCCCGCGTCGAGGTGGTCCACAAGCTTCCGGGGCTCACGAGCGCGGACGCGCTCCCGTCGCCATTCACGATCGAACGATGACCCGATCGGATCTGACGCTGGGCGATCGCCTGCGGGCCGTCGTGCGCGACATCCCGGATTTCCCGAAGCAGGGGATCCTCTTCAAGGACATCACGCCGGTCCTCGCCGACGCCGCGCTCTTCGCGGCGACCATCGACGCGCTGGCTTCGCCTTATGCGGGACGCGGAGTCACCCACGTCGCCGCGATCGAGAGCCGGGGCTTCCTCCTCGGGGCGCCCGTGGCGCGAATTCTCGGCGCCGGGCTCGTCCCCGTACGCAAAGCGGGCAAGCTCCCATGGCGCACGCGGCGAGAGACGTACGCGCTGGAGTACGGGACCGACACGCTCGAGGTGCACGCGGACGCGTTCGACGCAGACAGCAACGTGCTGATCGTCGACGATGTCCTCGCGACCGGCGGAACGGCAGCGGCCGCCGGTCGTCTTGTAGCAAGCTGTGGCGCCCAGCTCGCCGGCTTCGCGTTCCTGATGACGCTCGGCTTCCTCGGCGGGCGCGGCAAGCTCGAGCCGACGCGCGTCGAGTCACTCATCGACTACTGAGCCGCCGCGACGACCCGGGAAGCCTCCTCGGATCGAACTCACTGACCTCATGCAGCAGATCAAGGGCAGCGTCGTAAAGTCCCG
>DATAIN010000189.1:0-1602 GCA_036262635.1 Gemmatimonadaceae bacterium
CGATGCCCGAGCTGGGCGACCTCTACCAGAGCCTGATCCTCGACCACAGTCGGTCGCCGCGGAACTATGGGGCGCCACCGGCTTCGCCGGTTCCTGGTACTCCGGCCGCCGGGTACGGCTTCCGCAGCGCTGACGGCAACAACCCGATGTGTGGCGACACCGTCCGCGTCTGGGTCGCCGTCGAGGGCGACCGGGTCGCGGACGTCCGCTTCACCGGCAAGGGATGCGCTATCTCGCAGGCCTCGGCGTCGCTGATGACGACCGCGGTGAAGGGGAAGACGCGCGCCGAAGCGGATCGGATCTTCGAGCGCTTCCACGACATGGTCACCGGCAAGCCGCTCGACGACGACGCGCGCGCGGCGCTCGGCAAGCTGGTCGCGTTCGGCGGCGTCTCGCGCTTCCCGATGCGCGTCAAGTGCGCGAGCCTCGGCTGGCACGCGATGCGCGCCGCGCTGCACGGCGACGCGCCGCGGGTGAGCACCGAGTGAGTGGTGACTTCGTGCGCGTCGCCTCGCTGACCGACCTGCCGGAGGGCACGCTGCTCGGCGTCGTCACGCCGCGCGGCGAGCGCGTCTGCCTCGTGAACGACGCCGGCGAGATCCACGCCCTCGCCGACGAGTGCCCGCACCAGGGGTTCGCGATGTCGTCGGGAGAGCTGGTCGGCGAGCACCGCATCGAGTGCGTCTGGCACGGCGCGATCTTCGACTGCCGGACGGGTGCGGTCTGCCGCGGCCCGGCCGATACTCCGCTGCCCCGCTATGCCGTGCGCGTCGACAAAGGTGACATCCTCGTACGTGACGGAAGGACGGGTGACCGGCCATGACGAAGCGTCGTAGCGCTTTTCTCGATCTACTGCTCGACGAGCACCCATTCCCGGGCGCCGTCAATGACGTGATGCGCTTGTCCCGGGATCCGCGCCGGCGCGACTTCCCGCTCCTCGCGGCGAACCCGAAGCTGCATTACCTCGACTCCGCGGCGACGACGCAGAAGCCGCGCGCGGTACTCGATGCGATCGTCGCCTACTACGAGCGCGACAACGCCAATCCACACCGTGGCGCCTACGCCCTCTCGGCGCGCGCCACCGAGCGCTATCACGCGGCACGCGAGCGCATCGCGCGCTTCGTCGGGATTGCCGATGCGAGCTGCCTGATCTTCACCCGCGGCACGACCGAGGCGCTCAACCTCGTCGCGTCGTCGTGGGGGCGTGCCAACGTGACCGCCGGCGACGAGATCGTCGTCACGGCGATGGAGCACCACGCGAACTTCGTCCCCTGGCAGCAGCTCGCCATCGCGACGGGCGCGGCGCTGCGCATCATTCCGCTCACCGCGGATGGCCGGGTCGATCTCGAGCTCTTCGCGGCGGCCCTGGGGGCGCGCACGCGCGTCGTCGCGTTCCCGCACGTGTCGAACGCGCTCGGCACGGTGAACCCCGTGCGCGAGATGACGGCGCTGGTGCGGGAGCGCTCGCGCGCGATCGTCGTCGTGGACGGAGCGCAGGGTGCGCCTCACCTTCGCGTGGAGTTCGACGCGCTGGGCGTGGACTTCTACGCCTTCAGCGGCCACAAGATGTGCGGGCCGATGGGGATCGGAGCGCTGCTCGGC
>DATAIN010000190.1:0-2235 GCA_036262635.1 Gemmatimonadaceae bacterium
TTCCGCTTCGTGCCACGTCAGTATTCAGGTCCGCTCGCCCAGCGAGGCCGCGCGAGCGGACGTTGCACGCATGCCCCTACCACCCCCCGGTAGAGTCCCGCATCGCCGTGTGGCTGTTCGTTCGACTGTACGATCCCACGGAACGATCGAGTGACCCGACCCGACGACGCCTCTGTCCATTCTTCGCCGGCCCGACCCGATTCGCTCGATGCCATCGTCCCTCCTGCTGGAGTGACGCAGCCGGGGGCGGCAGACGCCGCGCTGCGACTCCTCGCGGAAGCGGGACGCGTCATCCACGAATCGCTCGACCGCGAGAAGACGCTCCAGGCGATCGTTCGCGTCGTCGTTCCCGCCTTCGCCGACTGGTGCATGCTCGACCTGGTCGAGGCGGGGGGCGCCCACCGCCTCGTCGCGCTCCACGCGTCGCCCGGGAAGCAGGCGCTGCTCGACCGGCTCCGCACCTTCGCCCCTGATCTCGCCAACTCGCGCGGACCCGTCGCGCGCGTGCTTCGCACGGGACAACCGGTGCTCATCCCCGCGTGGACCCCCGAGTGGACCGCCGCCAAGGCGTCCAACGAAGCCCACGCGGCGATCCTCCGCGAGCTCGATCCCCGCTCGGCCCTCGTCGTACCGATCATCGCGCGCGGCGGCGGCGCGCTTGGCGCGATGACCTTCATGAGTGGCGACTCGGGGCGCCGTTATGACGAGCGCGACGTCGCCACCGCGACCGCGATCGCCGAGCGCGCTGCCACCGCCCTCGAGAACGCGCACTTCCATGAGGAAGCGATCGAGAGTCGCCAGCAGCTGGAGCAACAGGCCATGGAGCTGGAGCTCCAGGCGCAGCAGCTCCAGGACCAGGCCGCCGAGCTCGAGACTCAGCGCGACGAGATGGAGCAGCAGGCGTCCGAGCTCGAGGCCACGAACGAGGAGCTGCACCAGGTCAATCAGGAGCTGGTGCGCGCCAACGAGGCGACGCGGGAGACCGAGCGCTACATCCGCAGCGTCCTCGAGGCGATCGCCGATCCCTTCGTCGTCCAGGGCCCCGACTGGCGCTTCCGCTACATCAACGAGGCGGCGGGAACGGTCTTCGCCGGGTCGGGACGCTACGCCAGCCAGCTCGTGGGCAAGGTGCTGTGGGAGGAGTTTCCCGACCTCCTGGGCACGCGCTTCGAGCGCGAGATGCGCCGCGCCCGTGACGCGAAGACGACCGTCGTCTTCACCGAGTACTATCCCAGGCGCGGCACCTGGTCCGAGGTCCGCTGCTATCCGCTTCCCGACGGCGGACTGGCGACGATGTGGAAGGACGTCACCGAGCAGAAGCGGGCCGAGGAGACGCTGCACTATCTCTCGCGCGTCGGTGACATCCTCGGCTCCTCGCTCGACTACGAGCGCACGGTGCAGTCGGTGGCGGAGCTGGTCGTCCCGAAGCTCGCCGACTGGTGCGGCGTCGACCTGCTGGACGCGCGCGGCCAGCTCGTCCGCCTCGCGGTCGCTCACGTCGATCCGGCGAAGGTCGCCTTCGCGCACGACCTGCAGAAGCGCTACCCACCGAACCTCGACCTGCCGTACGGGATCGGCCAGGTCCTGCGCACCGGCGTGGCCGAGATCTACCCCGACATTCCCGACGAGATGCTCGTCGCCGGCGCTGTGGACGAGGAGCATCTGCGGATCAGCCGCGAGCTTGGCCTCGCGAGCGCGATCATCGTCCCGCTCAGCGCGAACGGCCGAGTCCTCGGCGCGATGACGCTGGTCTCCGCGGAGTCGAAGCGCCGTTACGGCGACGCGGAGCTCGCGCTCGCCGGCGAGATCGCGCGCCGTGCCGCGCTCGCGATCGACAACGCGCGCCTCTATCGTGCCTCGCTGGAGACGCGCGAGCAGCTCGAGGAGGGACGCGAGGAGTTGCAGGCGATCAACGAGGAGCTCCACCAGGCGAACGAGGAGCTGGCCGAGAAGACGCGCGTCGCCGAGGAGGCGAATCTCGCGAAGTCCCAGTTCCTCGCGCACATGAGCCACGAGCTGCGCACGCCGCTCAACGCGATCGGCGGCTACGCGCAGCTCCTCGAGATCGGCATCCACGGTCCGGTGAGCGACGCGCAGCTCGAGGCGCTGCTCCGCATCCAGCGCAGCCAGCGCCATCTGCTCAGCCTCATCAACGACGTGCTGAACTTCGCGAAGCTCGAGTCCGGCCACGTCGACTATGACATCCAGCCCGTCGCCGTCGGTCCATTCCTTGGG
>DATAIN010000191.1:0-6712 GCA_036262635.1 Gemmatimonadaceae bacterium
GTCGACAACGAGATCCACCACCGGGGGCAGGGATACGTGTACCTTCGCGCCCTCGGTATCGAGCCTCCCCCCTTCTGGGAGAGATGAGGGAAGAGGAGCAGGACTTGGGGCAGGATGAGGGGCAGGTTGAGGGATAGAAATGTGGAAGATGAGGGAGCTCACTCATCTTCCACATTACTCATTACTCATGCCCCCACATTTCTGTCCCACACCCTGCTCCTCGTTCTGCTCCTCATCCTGCTCCTCATCCTGCTCCTCATCCTGCTCCTCATCACTCATCGACTCACGTCGACGACGATCGAGCGCCACCGGCCCTGGTTGAAGCGAAGCACGCTCAGCGTGCAGCGTGTGACGTGGCCGAGCAGGATGGCGATCCAGATGTCGATCGGGTCGAGCATGCCGAAGTGCTTCAGCACGTAGCAGATGCTCAGCGGAATCATCACCTGCGACACGATCGAGATGTAGAGTGGGCTCTTCGTGTCGCCGGTGCCCTGCAGGCCGCCGGTGTAGGTGAGCGCGACAGCGATGAAGAGGCCGGAGAGGCTCAGGATCCGCAGGAGCTGCACGCCGAGCGTGACGACGGTCGCGTCGTGCATGCCGAAGACGGCGAGCAGCTGCGCGGGGAAGAAGAGGAAGAGCGCGCCGATCGCCGCCGCTCCCGTCAGTCCGTAGCGTGCCGCGATGTGCACCGCCTGCTCGGCGCGCTCGGGGTTGCCGGCGCCGAGGTTCTGGCCGGCGATCGCCGCGGCGGCGCCCATCAGCCCCACCGACGTCCAGGTGATGAGCGAGAAGAGTTGCGAGTAGCCCACCGCGAACGCCGCCTGCGCCGCCGCGCTCTGGGCGAGCGAGCCGATGAAGGAGAGCATCAGCACCCCGCCGACGTTCATCGCGATACCCTGGATCCCCGTCGGCAGCCCGAAGCGGAAGAGCGAGCGGATGATCGCCCAGTCCGGCCGCAGCGCGCGGCCCCGCGGGAACGACACCACCCATCCCCCGTGCCAGAGCTTGTACAGCGCGTACAGCGCGATCGAGCCGGTCGCGATGCTCGTCCCCATCGCGGCGCCGTGCGTCCCGTATGACGGGATCGGCCCGAGCCCGCGGATGAAGACGACGTTGAGCCCCGCGTTCAGCACCGTCACCGCGATGCCGAGCACCATCGGCGTGCGCGCGTCGCCCGCCGAGCGCAGCGCGCCGGCGAGCATGAACCAGACGAGCAACCCCCCGCTGAAGAGGAACATCGTGCGGAGGAAGGGGAGCGCCTCCGCCTTCACCGCCGGCGCCGCGTTCACGAAATCGAGCAGCGCGGGCGCGCTGAAGTAGCCGAGCGGCGCCATCACTGCCACCGCCATGAACAGCGCGGTGAGGAACGACTGGTACACCGTGTTGTTCGCCTTCTCCTCGTCCCCTGCCCCGACGAAGCGCGCGACGAGCACGCTCATCCCCGTGAAGATCGACGAGATGAAGACGATGACGATGATCCAGATCTGCATGCTGACGCCGATCGCCGCGTTGCCGCGGAAGCCGACGAGGTTCCCGACGAGCACGTGGTCGACGATCCCCTGCAGCCCGCCGATGATGTTCGCGAGCATCGTCGGCCAGGCGATCTTCCAGACCGCGGCGGCGAGCGGACCCTCGACGATCGAGCGGTCGTAGCGGCGCGCGGCGGTCGCGGACGCTCGGTTCGGGGGGGCGGTGGCGCTCACGAGGGAAGGTTAGGGCGCGCGGCGCGACCGCACCAGCGCCCGCCGGTCAGCGACTCGTACGAAACAGCCGGATCCCGGTCACACCATCCCGCCGCGGATCGCCTTCGTCACCCGATCGGCGAAGAGGTCCACCTCGGCAGGCGTCGTGTAGACGTTAGGCGTGATGCGGAGCCCGTTGAACTCGTCGGTCACCATCGGAGTCGTGACGATCCGGTGCTTGTCGAGCAGCCAGGCGCCGAGCTTCCCCATGTCCATCCCGTCGATCGCGAGCACGCCGATCGCGCCGCTCTCGCCCGGGCCGATGCGGGTGATCATCCGCGCGCGGTCACTCGACGCGAGGATCTGCTTCGCCCACCGGTCGCGCAGCCAGCGCAGCCGCGCGATCTTCCGATCGGCGCCGATCGCGCGGTGGAACGCGATGGCCACCGCGATCGCGTTGTGGTTCGCGGCCGGATGCGTCCCGATCTCCTCGTACTTCCGGATGTCCCCCTCCTGCTCGATGCTGCCCGCCATGAGCGGCCAGAGTGACTTGATGCGATCGCGCCGCACGTACAGGAAGCCGGTGCCGATGGGCGCGTGCAGCCACTTGTGGAGGCTCGTGCCGTAGTAGTCGCACCCCAGCTCGTCGCGGGTGAAGGGGAAGTGCGCGAAGGCGTGCGCGCCGTCGACGAAGACGCGGATCCCCTTCGGGCGCGCGAGATCGACGATCTGCCGGACGGGGGCGATGTACCCGGTCTGGAAGCTGATGTGCATCACCTCGATCACCTTCGTGCGTGGGGTGATCGCGCTCGCGATGTGCTCGACGAACGACGCATCGCTCGCGACCGGGGTCTCGATCTTCACCCGCTTGAGAACGATTCCCTCCCGGCGCTCGCGCTGCCGCCAGGCGTTCTGCATCCGCGGGTAGTTCTGCGTCGTCATCACGACCTCGTCGCCCCGCTGGAGGTCGGTGCCGAAGATCATCGTTTCGTTCGCCTCGGAGGCGTTGCGGGTGATCGCCATCTCCTCCGGATCGCACCCGAACTCCGCGGCGAGATCGCGTCGCACCGACTCGATCCGCGGCTCGAGCACGCGCCACATATGGTCCACGGGCAGCTCGTTCGAGAAGCGGAGATCGCGGATCATCTGCTCGAGCACGTGCGTCGGCGCGGGGGAGCAGCCTCCGTTGTTGAGGTTGACCATCGTCCGGTCGATGTCGAACGCACGCTGGATCTCGGCCCAGTAGCTCTCGTCGTCGGCCGCGTCTGCGGGAGCGGCGGCGCCGAGCGTCGCCGAGGCGCGCGCGAGGTGACGGAACGCGTCAGCGCGGAAGACGGGGAGCGAGACGCTCGCGCCGATCAGCGAGGCGACGAAGGTGCGACGGTCGGGCATTGGGATCTCGGAAGATGGAGCCCTATCATCGTCCGGCGATGCGCGCTCGTCCAGCGGTCGGGCGAGCGCGGCCCGGGGTGCGGCTGCCACTGACTCACCCCCCCGGTCTTGCGGAGGCCGGCAGGATGCCCCATAATCGCGGGCCGCTCGCAGGAACAGGCGTTCCTCAGAGCCGTCGCCAACCGCCCGCGACGACGCGGACGCACCCACCGGTCAACACCGGTCCTACTCGCACGTCCGGAGATCATCGATGAAGAAGCTCGGACTGCTCGGCCTCGCGTCCATCACGATCGCTGCCTGCAGCGACCGCCCCTCCCCCGTCGCCCCAGCGGTCGTCGCCTCGCCTGACGCGAGCGTCTCCGCGGCGAGCCACGGCACCCCGATCGCCGGACGATATCTCGTCGTCTTCCGGCAGGGCACCGACGTCGACCACGAGTCCGCGCGCATCGCGGCGAAGGTCGGCGGCAAGGTGAGATTCACCTATCACGCCGCGCTGCACGGGATGGCGATCGAGCTCCCCGACGCCGCGGCCGCCGCGCTCTCGAGGGAGCCGAGCGTGGCGAGCGTGGAGCAGGATCAGGTGATGTCGATCGTCACGACGCAGAGCGGCGCGACGTGGGGGATCGACCGCATCGACCAGCACGCGCTCCCGCTCGACGGAAGCTACACGTACAACGCCGACGGCACCGGCGTCACCGCGTACATCATCGACACCGGGATCCTCTTCTCGCACTCCGAGTTCGGCGGCCGCGCCGTGGCCGGTGTCGACGAGGTCACCGCCGGTGGCACCGCGGCCGACTGCAACGGCCACGGCACGCACGTCTCAGGCACGGTCGGCGGAGCGACCTATGGCGTCGCGAAGAACGTCAGCCTCGTCGCCGTGCGCGTCCTCGACTGCGGCGGCTCCGGCTCGACGTCAGGCGTCATCGCCGGCGTGGACTGGGTGACCGCAAACCACCGCTCGCCAGCGGTTGCGAACATGTCGCTCGGCGGCGGGCTCTCGAGCGCCCTCGACCAGGCCGTGGCGAACTCCATCGCCTCGGGCGTGACCTACGGAATCGCCGCCGGAAACGGCAACGTGCTCGGCATCGCGCAGGACGCCTGCACCACCTCGCCGGCGGATGTCGCCTCGGCGATCACCGTCAGCGCGACGGACAACAGTGACACCAAGGCGAGCTGGGCGAACTACGGCACCTGCGTCGACATCTTCGCCCCCGGGGTGAACATCACCTCGTCGTGGTACACCAGTACGACGGCGACGAATACCATCTCCGGCACCTCGATGGCGACGCCGCACGTCGTCGGTTCGGCGGCGCTCTACCTGCAGGCCAACCCGACGGCGACGCCGGCGCAGGTCGCGAGCGCGCTCACGGGGAACGCGACGGCGGGTGTGGTTAGGAGCGGTGGGACCGGTTCGCCGAACCTCCTGCTCTACACCGGCTTCATCAACGCGACGCCCTCGACGACGCCGCCAGTCGCGCGCTTCACCTCGAGCTGCTCGGGGCTGACGTGCAACTTCGACGCGAGCAGCAGCACCGCGCTCTCGACGGCGACGTACAGCTGGGACTTCGGCGACGCGACCACCGGCACGGGGAAGACGACCTCGCACACGTACGCCGCCGGGACGTACAGCGTGACTCTCACGGTCAGCGACGCGAACGGGACGAGCACGAGCACGCAGTCGGTGACGGTCTCCGCTCCCCCGCCGACCCCGGCGCCGGTGGCGAGCTTCACGTATACCTGCTCGGGCCGGACCTGCAGCTTCAACGCGAGCGCGACGACGAACGCGACCTCGTACTCGTGGAACTTCGGCGACGGGACCACCGGCAGCGGCGTGACGACATCGCACCAGTTCGCGCCGAACCGCAGCTACACCGTGACGCTCACCGCGAGCGGAAACGGAGGGACGAGCACCGCGTCGAAGCCGATCAGCTGCGCGAAGAAGACCTGCTCCTGATCGACGGCACTCGGCGAGCGAAGGCAGCCCCGGAGAATCTCTCCGGGGCTGTTTTCATTCATGCTCGCGCGGTGTCCATCGCTGCGGCACGTCGCGCGCGACGGGGGCGCGCATCCGCGCGAGCCGAAGTGTGTTAGCTTCGGGCGCGTCACCCCGAGCCTCGAGGCCCATGCCCCGCTACGCCGCCTTTCTCCGCGGTATCATGCCGACCAACGCGAAGATGCCGGAGCTCAAGGCGGCGTTCGAGGCCGCGGGCTTCACCGAGGTGAAGACCGTGCTCGGGAGCGGGAACGTCGTGTTCAGCGCGCGGAGCGCCACCGAGGCATTGCTCGAGCGGAAGGCGGAGGCGGCGATGACGCGCGAGCTCGGCAGGACCTTCCTCACGATCGTCCGCCCGATCGACGCCCTGCGCGAGATGCTCGCCGCCGATCCCTTCGCGACCCTCGGCGTCCCGCCCGGAGCGAAGCGCGTGGTGACCTTCCTTCGCGAGCCGCCGGGGCGAGTGGTCGCGCTGCCCGTGGAGCTGGACGGCGCGCGCATTCACGCGATCGTCGGGCGCGAGGTGTTCACCTCGTATCTCCCGGGCCCGAAGACGCCCGTGTTCATGACGCTGATCGAGAAGACGTTCGGCAAGGAGATCACGACGCGGACGTGGGACACGGTGCGCAGGATCGCGCGCTGAGCGCAGCCGGTCGCCCGGCCGGCGCTTCTCCTCTTGCGCATCCGACGCGGCGGCCCTATCGTGGCCCCATGACCTCGCAGCGCGCCATCAGCAGCTACCGCTATTACTACGCGACCCAGGGACCGGGACACGTGGTGGAGCGGCTGCGCGACTAGGCGCGGCGACGAGCGACGCAGCGGCCCGGGACCCTCCCGGGCCGCTCTTTTTTTTCTCCCACCGGCATCACACCATGGTCATCATCACGAGAGCGGACATCACGCCCGCGCAGCTCGACCACATTCGCGAGCGGGTCGAGGCGCACGGGCTCCGCACCCATCTCTCGCGCGGCGAGACGCGAACCGTCATCGGGTGCATCGGCGACGAATCGCGGCTCGACGGCGTCCCCCTCGCGGCGCTTCCCGGTGTCGAATCGGTCACGCCGGTGCTCAAGCCGTACAAGCTGGCCTCGCGCGCCTTCGCGGCGATGCCGACACGTGTGCGGATCGGCGACGACGTGGTGATCGGCGAGGAGGCGCTCACGATCATCGCCGGCCCATGCTCCGTCGAAGGCCGTGAGATGCTGCACACGGTCGCGACCTCCGTCGCGCGCGCCGGTGCCCGTGCGCTGCGAGGGGGCGCGTTCAAGCCGCGCACCTCGCCCTACGCCTTCCAGGGGCTCGGCGTCGACGCCCTGAAGATGCTCGCGGAGGTGCGACGGGAGACCGGGCTGCCGGTGGTGACCGAGGTGATGGACACCCGACAGGTCGACGTCGTCGCCGAGCACGCGGACGTGCTGCAGGTGGGCGCGCGCAACATGCAGAACTTCGCGCTGCTCGCCGAAGTCGGTCGCACGCATCGCCCGGTGCTGCTCAAGCGCGGACTCTCGGCGACCGTGCAGGAGCTGCTCATGGCCGCGGAGTACGTGCTCGCCGCGGGGAATCCGAACGTGGTGCTCTGCGAGCGCGGCATCCGTACTTTCGAGACTGCCACGCGTTTTACCTTCGACGTCGCCGCGATCCC
>DATAIN010000192.1:0-1564 GCA_036262635.1 Gemmatimonadaceae bacterium
CTTTCGTCGCCATGATCGAATCCTCTCTGGCCTAGCGCACGCGGGGAATCGCTTCCCCGCTCTTGACGCTCAGGCGCTCCTTGGTGCCGTCCGCGTCGATGCGGCGGCGCGTGCGCGTGGCCGCGTCGGTCTTCGGATCGAGCAGCATCACGTTGGAGGCGTGGATCGGCGCCGGAAAGTCGACGATCCCGCCCTGGTCCTCGGCGCTCCGCGCCTTGCGGTGGCGCTTCACGATGTTCGCGCCCTCCACCACGACGCGGCCCGTCTTGCGGTACACGCGGATCACCTTCCCCACGTGCCCCTTGTCGTCGCCGCGCACGACCTTCACCGTGTCGCCCGTCGTGACGTGCACCTTCACGCGCTCGGCGTTCTGCGCGTGCCGCTTCTGCCCCTTGGAGCGGGCGCGGTCGGTCTTCTTGTACTTGAGGATCCGCATCTTACAGCACCTCGGGCGCGAGCGAGACGATCTTCATGTACTTCTTCTCGCGCAGCTCGCGGGCGACCGGGCCGAAGATACGCGTCGCCCTCGGCTCGCCCGCATCATTGATGATCACGACGGCGTTCTCGTCGAAGCGGATGTAGCTGCCGTCCTTCCGCCGCGTCTCCTTCACCGTCCGCACGACGACCGCCTTCGCGACGTCGCTCTTCTTCACCGTCCCGTTCGGGAGCGCGTTCTTCACGGCCACGACGACGATGTCGCCGAGGCCGGCATAGCGCCGGCGGGTTCCGCCGAGGACGCGGATCACGAGCGCCGTCTTGGCGCCCGAGTTGTCCGCGACCTTCACCATCGACTCCTGCTGGATCATGGTCGGTCTCCCTTACCGTGCGCGGTCGATGATCTCGACCAGCCGCCACCGCTTGTCCTTCGACAGCGGCCGCGTCTCGACGATGCGCACGGTGTCGCCGACCTTCGCCGAGTTCTCCTCGTCGTGGGCCTTCAGCCGCTTCGTGCGCGTCACCATCTTGCCGTAGACGGGGTGCGGCACGCGACGCTCGATCGCGACCACCACCGTTTTCTCCATCTTGTCGCTCACCACGAGGCCGGTGCGCGACTTCCGCGCGTTCCGCTCGCTGGCCAGCTTCGCCTGCTCGTTGGTCATTTCAGCCATGGTCATTCCCCCCGCGCTCAGCGCGCGCTCTCGAGCTCGCGCTCGCGCAGGATGGTCTTGAGACGGGCGATGTCCTTGCGGATCCCCCGCAGCCGGAGCGGATCCTCGAGAGGCTCCGTCGCGCTGCGGAAGTTGAGACGAAACCGCTCCTCCTCGAGCTGGGCGCGCCTTCACGTCCTCCACCGACATCTCGCGAATGTCGTTAGCTCGCATCGGTATGCGCCTCCTCGCGCACGACGAACTTGGTCTTCACCGGCATCTTCGCCGAGGCAAGGGCCATCGCCTTCTGCGCGATCTCGGGGCTCACGCCCTCGAGCTCGAACATCACGCGGCCCGGCTTCACCACCGCCACCCACATCTCCGGCGACCCCTTGCCCTTCCCCATCCGGGTCTCGGCCGGCTTCTTCGTGATCGGCTTGTCGGGGAAGATGCGGATCCACACCTTGCCCCCGCGC
>DATAIN010000193.1:0-3491 GCA_036262635.1 Gemmatimonadaceae bacterium
TCGGCGTAGCCCTCGCCGTAGGCGCCCGGCGCGAGCTCTCCGCGCGCGAGGGTCGCCCCCTCGAAGTTCACCATCCCCTGCATCGCGACGAGGCCGCGGAGCAGCGACGCGTGGCCATGCAGCATCGGCTGGGTGAGATACCCCTCGCGCAGCGTGCGGCGATTGACGCCGGGATCGACCTGGGTCGCGAGCAGCATCGCGCTCGCTCCGCCCGCGAGCGTGCGCGAGGGCGGCTCGTGGTCGCGGGGGTGCATCGGATGCTGCGCGGCGATGGGTGTCCCCCCGCCCGCGAGCAAACCGACCAGCACCGCCGCGCGAGCGCGGCGTGGAATCATGCGCGGCGGGGTACCGGTCCGACGCGCCACCGGGCGCGCGCGCGGACGACGACGTCGCCGCTCTCGTCGCGCGCCTCGACGGGGATCTCGACCTCGCTCTCCTGATCGGCGCTCGGCGGGACGAAGCTCGACGTCGCGGTGATCGTGCCGCGCGCCTTCTTCACGAACTCCACGGTGAGCGAGAGGAGGATCGTGCGCCCACGGGGCATCACCGCGTAGGCGAGCGGCAGCCCGGTGGTGAGCTCGGCGATGTTGGCGAGCGCGAGGGCGTGGATCGAGTGGAGGTGATTGCGCACCGCACGGCGGTCACGCATCGCGATGCGCGCACCGGTGGCGGTCAGCTCGAGGACGCGCGGCCGGACGCTCCCGGTATAGGGAACGATCCTCCCGAGCAGGAAGGAGAAGATCCGCGGCCCGCCCGGCATCGGCGAGACGCGGTCCCAGAGCGAACGAATGTCTGTCGCCATCTCAGCGGCGGCCGGCGCGAGCGTCAGCGAGGAAGAAGCGCACGCGCCAAGATCGAGCGCCGCTCAGGCGCCCGCAAGCGGCGGCTCGTGCAGCCAGCGACGCGAGAGGTCGATGTCTTCGCGCGTGAGGCCATGTCCCGCGTTGCGCCAGTCGAGGGTGACGTCGGCGCCGCCCTCGCGCAGCAGCGACGCGAGCCGCTCGACGTTGGCGGGAGGGATGATCGGATCGCGCCGGCCGGCGCCGATGTAGACGCGTGTCCCGTCGAGCGACGGTGGTCTGGCCTCGCGCGGCAGCATCGCACGGAACAGCACCGCGCGCCGCAGCACGCCGGGCTCACTCAGCAGGACGCTCGCGGCGATGTTCGCGCCGTTGGAGAAGCCGACCGTCGTCAGGCGCGCGAGGTCGAAGGCGTAGGTCTCCGACGCCGCGCGAACGAAGGCGGCGAGCTGCGTCGTGCGGAAGGCGAGATCCTCCAGGTCGAACACGCCCTCGGCCAGCCGGCGGAAGAAGCGCGGCATCGGCCCCTCGAGCACGTTGCCCCGCGGCGCGAGCACCGCGGCGCCCGGCAGCAGCTCGGCGGCGAGAGGGATCAGATCGTTCTCGGTGCCGCCGGTGCCGTGAAGGAGGAGCACCGTATCCGCGCTTCCCGGAATCCAGCGATGGGTGTACGCGGCGAGGGCGCTCGCGGGGGTCGATGTTCCGGTCATGCGTGCACCTCGTCGTCGGAATAGCTGTTCGCCGCGCCGCTCGACGGCGTGTGGAGCGGCGGCAGCGCCGCGGTGATGCGTTCACGCTCCCCCTCGAGCCAGGGCGGGAGCACGAGTGACTCGCCGAGAGTGTCGAGAGGCTCGTCGACGGTGAAGCCGGGCGAGTCGGTCGCGATCTCGAAGAGCGAGCGGCTCGGCTCGCGGAAGTAGACCGAGTGAAAGTATTTCCGGTCGATCACGGGAGTCGCGCCCATCCCGGCCGCGAGGAGCGTGGTCCGAAGCGCGAGCTCGGATTCGTCGTCGGGAACGCGCCAGGCGACGTGATGCACCGTGCCGGCCCCCATCGCTCCCTCCCAGAAGCCGCCGACGTCGCGGACGTCGATGAAGGCGCCGATCCCCGCGCCGCCATCCGCGGCGGCACGCCAGCGCGTGGTGCCGTCCTCGAAGCCGGCGCGGTGCATCCCGAAGGAGCCCACGAGCAGCGCGAAGGTGGCCGCCGGCGCGTCGCTCCATAGCGTCACCGCATGTACGCCGCGGATCGCGTGCTCGGCGGGAACGGGGCCGCCGCTCAATCCCACGACCCGAGCAGCCGCGACGGAGCCCACGATCTCGACGCGGAGGCCGTCGGGATCGCGGAAGGCGAGCACCCGCTCACCGAAGCGCGTCGCGAGCGGCTCGTGCGCGACGTTGGTTCGCACCAGTCGCTCGATCCAGAAGCCGAGCGACTCCGGCGGCACGGCGAGCGAGACCGCGTTGAACTGGCCCGCCCCCTCGCGACCACGGCGCGCGTTAGGCCAGGGGAAGAAGGTGAGCAGCGTCCCGGGCGTGCCGGTCTCGTCGCCGTAGTACAGGTGATAGGTGCCCGGATCGTCGAAGTTCACCGTCTTCTTGACGAGACGCATCCCGAGGACCCCGGCATAGAAATCCAGGTTCCGCTGCGGGTCGCCGGCGATCATCGTCACGTGATGGATGCCGGTGGGAACGACGTCCCGGGGTGCGTGCTCGCTCATGGTGTGCTCCGGATGGATGCGCTCAGCGCCAGGAGACGATGCGCTCGAGCGGATGGCGGTGATGGGTGAAGCCGTCCTCGTCCGCGCGGCCGATGGCGACCATCGCCGGGATCATGACGTGCGCGGGGAGGCCGAGCGCGTCCTTGACCTTCTTCGGGTCGAAGCCGAGCATGGCGGAGGTTGCATAGCCATACGAGGCCGCGGCGAGAAGAAGGTAGCCGAGGGCGATGTTCCCCTGGCCCGCGCCCCAGTGCTCGCGCTCCGCGTCGGACTTGGCGGCCCAGGAGGCGCGGAACCCGGCGATGGTCGCGTCGCGCCGGTCGGCGGGGACCCCGGGATGCACGATCTCCTCGGCGTTCCGGAGGACGTCCTGCATGTCGGTGTAGAGCACGATGACGGCGGGGGCGCCGGTGACCTGGCGCTGCCCGTTCGCGGCCACGCCGAGCCGCGCCTTCAGCTCGGGATCGGTGACCACGACGAAGCGCCACGGCTGCACGTTGAAGGCCGAGGGGGCGAGGCGGACGGTATCGAGGATGCGCTCGATGTCCTCACGCGGAACCGGCTCCGGCTTGTAGAGCCGGATGGAGCGCCGGGCCGTGGCGGCCTCGGGCACGGAAAGCAGCTGGGTCTCGAGTTCGGTGCTCATGATGCGATGTATGGGTTCAGCAGTTCTATTGACGTGATATCGTTTGATGTCGAACGATCTGAGCGTGCCGGCGGTTCCCACGGTGCATGTCTCAGTCCGCCGGGGCGCCGGCCGCGGCGAGGCCGAGCTTGCGGCAGAGGCGCCCGAGCTCGCGCTGCTCGTCGCGGGTGAGCGCCGACATGAGCTCGGTGACGCGGGCCGCGTGGCGCGGAAAGACGCGCTCGATGACCCGCTTCCCTCCCGGGGTCAGCTGCACCACCCGGACGCGCCGATCGTCCTCGTCGGCGCCGCGGCGAACGAGCCCCGCGCGCTCGAGGTTGTCGAC
>DATAIN010000194.1:0-3264 GCA_036262635.1 Gemmatimonadaceae bacterium
TGCGGCGCTCGCCGCAAACGCCGAGATCACGATCGAGGCGAACCCCGAGGACATCTCCGCGGAGGCCGCGCGCGAGCTTCGCGCGGCGGGGGTCAACCGGGTCTCGCTCGGCGTCCAGTCCTTCGACGACGAGACGCTCGCCTGGATGCATCGCGTCCACGACGCGTCGCGCGCCGAGCGAGCGGTGGAGGAGCTGCGCGGGGCGGGAGTCGGGAACATCTCGCTCGACCTGATCTTCGCGCTGCCGGGGGAGGCGAGCTCGCGGTCCTGGGAGCGCGACGTCGACCGCGCGCTCGCCCTCGAGCCGACGCACGTGTCGCTCTACGGGCTGACCATCGAGGAAGGGACGCCGTTAGGCAGGGCGCGCGCCCGGGGCGGGGTCACCGAAGCGGCGGAAGAGCGCTACGAGCACGACTTCCTCTACGCGCACGACGCGATGACCGCGGCGGGGCTGGAGCACTACGAGGTCTCCAACTTCGGGCGACCGGGAATGCGCTCCCGCCACAATTCCGCCTACTGGCGGCTCGTGCCGTACGCGGGACTGGGGCCGGGGGCGCACGAGCTGCGCGTCGCGCCCAGCGGCAACGTTCGACGCTGGAACGATCGCGCGTACGCCTCGTGGGTGCGCTCGCTCGCCGCGGGGTCCGACCCTGTCGCCGGAGAAGAGGCGCTGACGGCCGAGAACAGTGTCGCCGAGACGGTGTACCTGGGGCTGCGGACGCGCGACGGATTGCGGCTCGAGCCGGGGGAGGCCGAGCACGTGCGGCCGTGGATCGACGCCGGTTGGGGCATGGTCGGCGACGCCGTCGACGGAGCGCCGGTGCTGCGCCTGAGCGCGCGGGGTTGGCTGCGTCTGGACGCCCTCGCGGCCGACTTGACGGCGTTCCGAAGTCGTTAGCATATTTTGACTTATGCCCATTCCGGAGCTCAGCGAGCGCGAACGGCGAGTTCTCGAGGCCGTCATCCGGACCTACGTGCAGACCGCGGAGCCGGCGGGGTCGCGCACGCTGTCCCGGCGGTTCGGGCTCGGCGTGTCCCCGGCGACCATCCGGAACACCATGAGCGACCTGGAGGAGAAGGGATTTCTCTTCCATCCCCACACCTCGGCGGGGCGCGTGCCGACCGACATGGCGTACCGCGTCTACGTCGATTCGCTGATGCGGCTCCCCTCGCCGCCGGTCGACGAGGGGGAGCGCGCACGCCTGCACGAGCAGATCAAGAGTGGCGGCTCGGCGATCGAGGCGATCATCGCCCGCGCCGCCCAGTCGCTGGGCGTGCTGACGCAGGAGCTCGGCGTCGCGCTCGGGCCGCGGCTCGACGAGGCGGTGCTCGAGCGCGTGGAGCTGATCCGGCTCTCGGCCGAGCGGATCCTGATGGTGCTGACGCTGAAGGCGGGCGTCGTGCGCACGGTGTTCGTCGAGGTGCCGGGAGAGATCGCCGACGCCGCGCTCGCGCACGTCGCGCTCGTGCTGAACGAGCGGCTGGGCGGGCTCGCGCTGCACGAGATCCGCGCGTCGTTAGGCAGCCGCCTCCGCGACGCCTCGACGACGGCGAATGGAACCCGCGAGCTGCTCAACATCTTCGTCCAGGAAGGGGAGCAGCTCTTCGACACGCCGGCGCCGGCGCGCGAGCCGTCCGTGGTGCTCGGGCAGGCGAGCGTGCTCGCCGAGCAGCCGGAGTTCGCGCAGGCCCCGCAGATGCGGCGTCTGATCGAGCTGACGGAGACCCCGGAGCGCCTGGCCGAGGTGCTTCGGCGCCGCCAGGGGACGCAGGGGATCTCGGTCACGATCGGCAACGAGCACTCCGATCCGCGGCTCGAGCGGTTCACGGTCGTGACGGCCGAGTACCGCGCCGGATCGCTCGGCGGGGTGATCGGAGTGATCGGACCGACCCGCATGCCGTACGAGAAGGTGGTCTCTCTCGTTCGCCACACCTCGCAGCTGCTCACCGACCTTCTCGACTGACCGTCAGGCAGACATGGCTGATTTCTACGAAGTGCTCGGCGTCGCCCGCGGCGCGACCGACGACGAGATCAAGAAGGCCTATCGCAAGATGGCCATGCAGTACCACCCGGACCGCAACAACGGGTCGAAGGACGCCGAGGAGCGGTTCAAGCTGGTGAGCGAGGCGTACGACGTGCTCCGCGATCCGAACAAGCGCGCGGCGTACGACCGGTACGGCGAAGCGGGGCTGCGCGGGGGCGGGGGCGCCGGCTTCCACCACGTCGATCTCTCCGAGGCGCTCAGCATCTTCATGCGCGACTTCGGGGGCTTCGGCGGCTTCGAGGAGATGCTCGGCCGTCGCGGCGGGGCGGGACCGCGCACCGGCGCGGACATCAAGGTGCCGGTGCGACTCACATTGCTCGAGTCGGCGACGGGGGTGGAGCGCGCGATCACCCTCAAGCTGCTCGACCCCTGCGACCGTTGCGCCGCGTCGGGTGCCGAGCCGGGCACGACGCCGCAGAAGTGCACGACCTGCCAGGGCTCGGGCGAGGTGCGGCGCGCGCAGCGCTCGTTCTTCGGCCAGTTCGTCAGCGTCTCCCCGTGCCCGACGTGCAGCGGGCAGGGGACGGTGATCGCGTCGCCATGCAAGAAGTGCAAGGGTGAAGGGCGCGTCCGCGCCGAGACGACGATCAACGTGCGCATCCCCCCCGGCGTCGCGACGGGGCAGTACATGACGCTGCGCGGCGTTGGCAACGTCGGGCCGCGGCAGGGGGAGCGCGGCGACGTCGTGGTCGTCTTCGACGTCGAGGAGGATCCGCGCTTCGAGCGCGACGGTGAGGATCTCTACACGGAAGTCCTCGTCTCCTATCCGCAGCTCGTGCTCGGCGCGGACATCGAGGTGCCTAACGTCACGGGGCCGATCACGCTGCGTGTCCCGCCGGGGACGCAGAGCGGCCAGGTGTTCCATCTGCGCGGACGCGGCCTGCCGCGCGTGAACTCCGGCGCCATCGGCGACCTCCATGTCCGCGTCCAGCTCTGGACTCCGGACGTGGTGAGCAGCGAGGAGCGCGAGCTCATCGAGCGGCTCGCCGGATTCGAGAAGTCCCCGCCGGCGACGAGGGACAAGGGATTCTGGGCGAAGATGAAAGAAGCGCTCGGGGCGTAAGGGAGACGAGAGAACCTGAGAAACCGCGATGGGAGACGAGAGTGACTCCGATCTCTCGTCTCTGAGCGACCATCGCGGTTTCGCATGATCTCTCCTCTCTTGTACAGATGACCCAAGGCTGGCATTCCCTCCGCGTTCGCCCGGCGGGCGACAGAG
>DATAIN010000195.1:0-8212 GCA_036262635.1 Gemmatimonadaceae bacterium
GCCCACGCGCGGCGGGTGCTCTTCCGCCTCCTCGCCGAGGATGACGACCCCGGCTACCTGTACGAGCTCGCGGGGAAGGGCACCCCGGATCACGAGACCGTGATCCGCGGGCGCGCGCTCCTCCGCGAGGCTGCCGCCGCGGTGCTGGCCCAGGCCGGCTTCGAGAGCGACCCCCGACTGCGCGGCGCGGCGCGCCGGATCATGGAGCGCGTCACGGCCTACCTCCGCTCGCCGCTCGCGGAGAAGCCTTTCATCCGGATCGGCAATCAGCACGCGCTCGCCGCCGAGGCGAACCCGCCGTCGATCTACACGCTGCAGATGCTCGCATACATGCCCCTCTTCCGCAGCGAGAACTACGAGCTGCTCGAGGTCCTGTACGCGCATCTCACCCAGGCGCTCCCGCGCACAGAATCCGTTCAGGTGGTCGGGAAGCGGGTCGTGCCGATGCCGCACCTCGTGCTCGGCGACCTGCTCCCGCACCGAAACGCCGCCGACGCCGACGTTCCCCTGGCCCTCGTCTGGCTGGAGCTGATGGCGCGACTCGGCTTCCTCCGCCGCAACGAGAACTGGAGCAAGCTGTTCGAGCGCTTTCTCGACGACCGCGACGAGCGCGGCGTCTGGCACCCGCACAAGGGGATGGCGGCGGCGCGCAGCACGAGCCCCTTCGTCTGGTCCTCCTACCCGCTCGAGGCGAACCTCGCGGGCGAGGAGCGCTGGGCCGATCCCACATTCCGACTCGGGCTGATCGCGCGACTCGCCGGCCGCCCCATCGAGCCCGTCTGAGCCCACGCCGACTGCCGCCGGAGCGGATGTATCCGGCGGGCGAGAGCGACATCGACTCGCGCTTCATCGTGCTCCCCTCGGGGGAGCGCGTGCACGTCATCACCTCCGGCCCGGCCGACGGCGTCCCCGTGCTGCTCTGCCATGGATGGGGAGCGTGCGTCTACGGGTGGCGCGCGATCCTGCCCAGCCTCACCGCGGCCGGCTGCCGTGTCATCGCCCCCGATCTGCGCGGGCACGGCCGCTCCGACGAGAGCGACGCGCCCGACGCGTACACCACGCCGGGGATGACGGGGTATCTCGCGGCGATCGTCGACGCCCTCGGTATCGAGCGCCCGATCGTCGTCGGGCACTCGATGAGCGGGCGGGTCGCGCTCGAGTACGCGCTCGCCGCCCCGGAGCGCGTCCGCGGACTCGCCCTTCTCGCGCCGCTCGGGGTCGGCTCGTTGCGCAAGCTCGTCGAGCGCACCGCGCTCGTGCTGGCGTTAGGCGCCTGGCTCGGGCCGATCGCGATCCGTCGCTCGATGATCCGCGTCGTCGTCGGGGCGGCGACCGGCCGCCTGCGGCGGCCGAGTGTGCGCGACATCGACGAGTACTGGGCGCCGACGCAGTGGGCGAAGTTCGGTCGCGCGATCTACCGCCTCCTTCGCGACTTCGACTGGCGCGCCCTCCCGACCGAGCGGATCGCCGCGCTGCCGATGCCCGTGGTCGTCGTGCTCGGCGAGCTCGATCCGCTCGTCGTGGTCGAGGATCCCGGCACGCTTGCCGCGCGCCTCGCGCCGCAGCGCGTGCTCGTCGTCGCGCGCACCGGTCACATCGTCACCGACGAGATCCCGGATACGGTGAGCGAAGCGCTGCTCGAGCTCGTGGCGCCATTGGTCGCAGGTCGCGAATAAACCGGCCCCGACCGCTGGCGCGCGTGGTGACGCCGCGCTAGATTTCGTCGTCGAGAACACGAACAGCTTGGAAGACTGGTGAGCCGCGGAGCCCGACGCTCCGCGAACGCGGCGAGACGCCGCGAGCACCACCCCGGCCGGCCGCTGACGCGGATGTCGGGCACGCGAGACGCCGCGCACGGCCCCCGTCGGGCCGATCCGAGAGCGACGCTCGCCGTGAGCGCTTCGAAGCACCGCATCGAGAATGATCGGATCGTCCACCGCGCATGGCGCGCGGGGAAGATCCGCGCGCGGTCCGGGCAGCGGTCCCGGGTCAGCGGCCCCGCGCGCCGAGACGGAGTGACATGGAGCAGAGCAGCAACGACGGGCAGAAGCCCGGCGTCGCGCCGGCCGAGCCGCGCGACGAGCAGGTACCCACCTTCGAGGCCCTTGGCCTCGCCCCCGAAGTGCTCGATGCGGTACGCGCTCAGGGTTACGAGCGCCCGACGCCGATTCAGGCGGAAGCGATCCCCCTCGCGCTCAAGGGGCGCGACCTGATCGGTCTCGCCCAGACGGGCACGGGGAAGACGGCGGCATTCACGCTGCCGATCGTCGACCGACTCCTCAAGGGTCCGCGTCGCACGCGCGCGCTCGTGCTCACCCCGACGCGCGAGCTGGCGATGCAGGTCGAGGAGAGCGTGAAGCGCTACGCCACGGACTCGGGGCTCGACGCCGCCGCGGTCTTCGGCGGTGTCCCTCTCGAGCCGCAGCAGAAGAAGCTGCGCGCCGGCGTCGACATCGTCGTCGCGACGCCCGGCCGGCTGATCGACCATCTCGAGCGGCAGAACGTGGTGTTCGATGACCTCGAGATCCTCGTCCTCGACGAGGCCGACCGGATGCTCGACATGGGCTTCGCACCGCAGATCAATCGCATCGTCGCGCAGCTGCCCTCCTACCGGCAGACGATGCTTTTCAGCGCGACGATGCCTCCCGAGGTCGAGGCGTTGGCGCGCAAGTACCTGCGCCGTCCGAAGCTCGTGCAGATCGGGCGTCGCTCGAGCGCCGCGAACACGGTGACTCACGCCGTCTATCCCGTGCCCCGCGAGCGGAAGAGCGACCTGCTCGTCGAGCTGCTGCGCGGCGTACAGTCCGAGTCGGTGCTCGTCTTCACGCGGACGAAGCACGGCGCCGACAAGGTCGTGCGCAGCCTGGAGAAGGCCGGCATCCGGGCGACCGCGATGCACGCCGACAAGAGCCAGTCACAGCGCACGCGCGCGCTCGAGGAGTTCAAGAGCGGGAAGATCAACGTCCTCGTCGCGACGGACATCGCGCAGCGCGGGCTCGACATCTCGGGGATCACGCACGTCATCAACTACGACGTTCCGCAGCAGGCCGAGGACTACGTGCATCGCATCGGCCGGACGGGCCGCGCCGCGGCGACGGGTGACGCGTTCACCTTCATGTCGCCCGACGAGATCGCGATGGTGCGGCTCATCGAGCGCGTGATCGGTGCGCCGATCCCGCGCATCTCGGTGCCGGGTTACGATTTCGGCACCGCGGCGGCGGATTAGCGGTCCGTCGTCGGCGCTCGGCGACAGGAAGGACACGGGCTCGGGATCGCGATCGGCGATCTCGGGCCCGCGTTCGTTGAGACGCTCCGCTGACGACAGCCCGAGCATTCGCCGCCGCGCACGCTCCCGCGCCAGGCACAGCTCGAACACGACGGCGAGCTCGCGCCGCCGTGCGAACGGATCGTCGGTGAGCGGGGGAAGAGTCACCGCGCCTTCGCGCCGAGCTTCACCCGGCCCTCGCGCGAGACGAGCACGGTCTCGGCGGCGCTGCCGCGCGTCAGGATGACGCTGAGGTTCGCGCCACCGCGACCGAGGCCGTCCGGGAAGTAGGTCATCGAGTCGCGCGTCGTGCCGAGCGCGACTCCCTGCGTCGCGCCGACGTCACGCAGCATCAGCGTATCTCCCGCGGCGACGACGGCGACGCGGGCGCCGCGTTCGTCCACGCGCACCGCGACGAGCCGACCCTGCGCGATCGCCGCGGCACGAGCGAGGAAGAAGCTCGTCATCACCTCGCGCGCGGCACCGCGCACCTGGATTCGATCGTAGCCTCGCTTCAACGGTGGAAGCACCAGCGTCGTGAGGAGCCCGATCAGGGCGAGCACGACCACCGTCTCGGCGAGCGTCGCGGCGCAACGAGCCGCGGGGAAGCTGCGGACCATGGCGTCATGCTATGGCCTCCCGAGTGATTCTCGTCATCGGAACCTCGCAGCCCGCGGCGTACCGGCGCCGGGGCCGCCGTGTAGATTCTTCGTCAGTCCGCCGTTCACCCACCTCGAGCGCCCGATGACTCTCCGCCTCGCCGCCCTCGCTCTCGCCTCGATCGGGGCATTCGCCTGCGCGCCCAAGCCGCAACCCGCCCCGACCCCGGCTCCCGTCCCCGCGACCCCGGCGGTGACCACCGTGACCCCACAGGCTCCCGCGCCCGTGGTGGTGGACACCATGCGATCGTACGCCGTGCCGGCCTTTCGCAGCAGCCCGATGATCACGTGGGGCCCGCTTCCGCCGGGAACGCCGCACGCCGAGCGGACACGCACGTACGACCTCCAGCACCAGATCGTCCGCGTGCGCTTCGACTGGTCGCGCCACGCGGTGGTCGGGAGCACGACGCTGCGCATCGCCGCGCTCGGCGAGCCGGTGACGACCGTGCCGCTCGACGCGGTGGGGATGACGATCCAGAAGGTGTCCGCGCCTAACGGCGCGCGGCTCCGCTACGAGTACGACGGGAAGACGCTCACGGTGCGGCTCCCGGGGACGCTCCGCCCCCGGTCGTCGACGAGCTTCGTCGTCGACTACGAGAGCGTGCGGCCGAAGAAGGGCGCCTACTTCATCGACCGGCGGCACGTCGTCTGGACGCAGGGCGAGACGGAGGACAACCGCTACTGGGTGCCGACATACGACTACCCGAACGACAAGACGACCTGGGAGTTCTACATCCGCACCGACAGCAACGAGAAGGCGCTGTCGAACGGCGCGCTGCGCGGGCAGAGGCGGGTGGGCGATCAGATCGAGTGGCACTGGGTGCTCGACCAGCCGAACTCCACCTACCTCATGACCGCCGTCACCGGTGACTACCTCGTGCTGCAGGACAAGTGGCGCGACGTGCCGGTTGGGTACTGGACCTATCCCGACTCCGCCGACGCGACCTGGCGCGGGATGGGGAAGACGCCGCGGATGATCGATCTCTTTTCGCGGCAGACGGGCGTGCGCTATCCGTTCGCGAAGTACGATCAGGTCAATGCGCCGGACTACATCTTCGGCGGGATGGAGAACGTCACCGCGACGACGCAGGCCGACGACGACATCCTGCATCCGGCGTGGGCCGAGCCGCAGGCGAACGCGGAAGGCCTCGTCTCGCACGAGCTCGGGCACCAGTGGTACGGCGACTATCTCACCACGAAGGACTGGTCGCACATCTGGCTCAACGAAGGCTTCGCGACCTTCATGGAGCAGACGTGGACCGAGCTGGGGATGTCGAAGGACGACGGCGACGTCGACCGGCTCAACGCGCACCGGCAGACCATCGAGGCCGACCGGAACGCGCGGCGCCCGATCGTCTACGACCGATGGGTGACCGATCCGCTCGAGCTCTTCTTCAGCGGCCACATCTACCCGAAGGGCGCGTCGATCCTCCAGATGCTGCGCCACCAGCTCGGCGACTCGGCGTTCTGGCACGCGATGAACCGCTACACCACGCGGCACGCGAAGGGCAACGTCGTCAGCGACGACCTGAGGCGCGCCTTCGAGGAGACCACGGGGCGCGATTACAAGCAGTTCTTCGATCGCTGGGTGTACGGCGCGGGCTTCCCCGTCTTCCAGGTGAGCTATGGGTGGGACGCGGCGACGCGAAGCGTGACCATCGACGCGCGTGAGGTGCAGGAGCGCGACTCGCTCACCGGCTACTTCGATCCCGACGTGGACATCGAGATCCTCACCGACTCCGGCCCGGTGCGCGGGGTGGTGCAGGTCCGGAATGGTGCGGGCCACGGCAGCTTCCCGGTGCGCGGGGAACCGCGCTCGATTCGCTGGGACAAGGGAAACTGGCTGCTCGACCTCACCGACTTCCCACGCCCGACGACGATGCTCGCCTGGCAGCTCGCGCACGACGACGACGTCGTCGGCCGGCTCGAGGCCGTGGAGCTGCTCGGCGAGCGGAGCGACGAGCTGGTGGCGCAGCGGGCGCTCGTCGCGGCGACGCGTGACGCATCGCAGTACGTGAGGTCCGCCGCCGTCGGCGCGCTCGCCACTCAGGGAAGCATCCCCGACGTCGCGAGCACGATCGTCGCGGTGACGCGCGATGCCGACCCGCGCGTCAGGCAGGCGGCCGCGCGCGCGCTTGCCTCTGTGGGTGCGGCGGCGGGCTCCGCGCGGGCGCGCGAGCTCGCGGCGTCGGACTCCTCGCTGTGGGTACGTGGTACCGCGCTCGTCACCTTGTCGCGGCTCGAGGGAGCGAACTCGCTGGATGCGATCCGTGCCGCGCTCGACCAGAACAGCTGGCTGGACGTCACACGGCAGAGCGCGGTTCGGGCGCTTCGCGGTGTGGATTCCCCGGAGGCCCTGCCGATGCTGACGCGCTTCCTCGCGGCGGGAACGTCGCGGAATACCCGCGTCGCGGCGATCTCGGCGATGGTCGCGCGCGCGGCGGGGCACGAGGCCGAGGTAGCCGCGGCGGTCACGCCGCTGCTGGACGCGGAGGATGACCTCTTCGTCCGGATCGAGGCCGCGCGGGCGCTCGGCGAGCTGAAGCAGCAGTCGAGCATCGCCGCGCTCGAGGCGCGCCGGCGGGTCGAGGCGGAGAGCCGGGTGATCAACACCATCGACGCGGCGCTCGAGAAGCTGCGCGGCAAGTGACTCCCTGACGCGCGACGGCCTCCACTAGATTGCGATTGCCTTCTTCCACGACCATGAAGCTCTCGATCGAATACTGCACGTATTGAAACTACGAGCCGCGGGCGGCCAGTCTGGCCGCCGAGATCCGTAGCGCGATGCCCGATGCCGAGATCGTCATGATCCCTTCGCGTGGTGGTCGGTTCGAGGTGCTGTGCGACGGCGTACCGGTCTTCGAGAAGTCGAAGCTCGACCGCCACGCGCGCCCGGGCGAGATCCTCGAGCTGCTCCGGCGCCAGCCCTGAACGCGCGCCGACGGCACCATCCTTCCTGCACGCTACCATTCCGACAGCAACTACCATCGCATGAGAATCGCGATCTCGACCGGCGGCGGCGACGCGCCCGGGCTCAACGCGGTCATCCGCGCCGCCGTGCTCTCGGCGATCAACCGTGGCTGGGAGGTGCTCGGCATCAAGCGCGGCTTCGCCGGCCTGATGGGCGAGGACGAGGTCATTCCACTCACGAAGGTGAGCGTGCGCGGCATCGCGCACCTCGGCGGCACGATCCTCCGGACCACCAACCACGGCAATCCCTTCCACTACCCGCGGAAGCAGCCCGACGGAACGATCAAGGAGTTCGACCGTTCGGACGAGCTGATCGCGAACGCGCGCGCCCTGGGCATCGACGCGATCATCTCGATCGGCGGCGATGGATCGCTCTCCATCGCGGAACGGCTCTGCGCGAAGGGGATGAACATCGTCGGCGTGCCGAAGACGATCGACAACGACGTGAGCGGCACCATCACCACCTTCGGCTTCGACACCGCGGTCAACACCGCGCTCGAGGCGATCGACAAGCTCCACACGACGGCGGAGAGCCATGACCGCGTGATCGTGATGGAGGTGATGGGGCGCGACACCGGATTCATCGCGCTGCACTCGGGGCTCGCGGGGACGGCCGACGTCATCCTCATCCCCGAGATCCCGTACGACATCGAGAAAGTCTGCGAGAAGATCCGCGAGCGTGACCGGACGGGCCGCTACTTCTCGATCGTCGTCGTCGCCGAGGGCGCGTTCCCGGTCGGCGGCGAGGTGTCGATCCTCGGCAAGTCGCTTCCCGGCCAGGCGAAGCGCGTCGGCGGGATCGCGGAGACGATCGCCCAGCAGATCTCGGAGCGCACGGGGAAGGAGACGCGCTCGCTCGTGCTCGGCCACCTGCAGCGCGGCGGAATGCCGACCGGCTACGACCGGCTGCTCGCGACGCGCTTCGGCGGCGCCGCGGTCCGCGCGATCGCCGAAGGGAAGTGGGGCCACATGGTCGCCCTGCAGTCGCCGCACATCGTCGCGATCCCGATCCGCGAAGTGCTGAGCGAGAAGAAGCGCGTCGATCCGAACCACGACGTCGTCCAGACCGCGCGGGCGACGGGAATCTCGTTCGGAGACTGAACGGGCTCGAGGCTGGAGGCAGTTTGCAGAGAGCGACGGCGCAACCACACCGCGGTGGCGCCGTCGCTCCCTGCTTACAGCTTTCGGCCTCTCGTGCGATTCACGCTGCCGGTGCGGCGACTCGCGCTCCCGGCTTGCCGTGTGCCGAGAACAGCTCGGCCCAGCGGACCCGCCCCGTCATCTGCATGATCACGAAGAGCGAGAGGATCGAGCCGAT
>DATAIN010000196.1:0-5925 GCA_036262635.1 Gemmatimonadaceae bacterium
TCTTCCTCCCGGTTGGCGGCGCTCATGAGCGCGGGCCGCGGCGCCCGCGGCGGCGCGGCGTTGCCCGCGGTCATGCGATCGCCCGTACGAGGATCGAATGGCGCATGACGGCGCGCCTTCCCGGCGCCCGGTCGCTCACCCGGATCGGGAAGCGGAATGGGGCGCGAAGTCGAGAACAGTGGGAGAGTGGAGTGGCAAGGCGAACATGTGAAACGCCCCGGGGGTTGGCAAGGCGAGCCGCGGGGCGATGGGTCGCGAAGCGCTCACAGCGCCGGGCGGTGAGGGGGCGTCCGTCAGGGTTCGGGCAGGCGTGCGCCGGCGCGGCACGCCGGTTGCACGCCGGGCAATTATGAAACGCAACCGTATCGTAAAGCGCTCGCCCGGCCGGCCGCGGAGCGAGGAGGCGCACGCGGCGATCCTCGACGCCGCGATCGCCCTCGTCCGCGCGGTGGGCTACGACGCGGTGACCATGGACGGGATCGCGGCGCGCGCCGGCGTGAGCAAGCCGACGATCTACCGCCGCTGGAAGTCGAAGGAGCTCGTCGTGGTCGAGGCGATCGGGCGGCTCGTGCGCGGCATCGCCGCTCCCCCGGACACCGGCACGACGCGCGGCGACGTCCTCGCGCTGCTCCGCGTCGCGGTCGCCATGTACGCGGACCCCGCCACCGGCGCACTGCTGTCCGGGCTCGTCGCGGCGATGGCGCGGAACCGCCGCATCGCCCGCGCCGTGCGCGCCGGCTTCGTCGCCACCTGGCGCGACGCGATGCACGCGGTGCTCGAGCGCGGCGTCGCCCGCGGCGACCTCGCGCCGCGGCAGGACCTCGACTTCGCCACCGATCTCCTCGCCGGTCCGCTCGCCTATCGCTTCCTGATCACCGGCGCCCCCGTCGACCTCGCGGTCGCCGAGCGCGTCGTGGACGTCGTCCTGCGCGGGCTCGCCGCGCGCCAACCCCGCCGATCATGATGGAGCTCCTCACCCCCGCCCACCGCCGGAACCCCGCGCCGACGTACGACCGGATCCGCGCCGCGATGCCCGTGGTCCACGAGCCGCGCACCGATCACTGGCTGCTCTTCGACCACGAGGGCGTGAAGCGCGCCCTCACCGACCACGAGCGCTTCAGCTCCGTCGTCGCGCCCCCCGGCTCGGCGCCCGCGCAGTGGCTGATCTTCACCGACCCCGCCCGGCACACCCGGCTCCGCGCGCTCATCGGCCGCGCCTTCACCTCCCGCGCCGTCGCCGCGCTCGAGCCGCGCATCCACGAGCTGGCGCGCGGCCTGCTCGACGCGTTAGGCAGGCGCGAGGAGATCGACCTCGTCCAGGAGTTCTCGGTTCCCCTGCCGCTGATGGTGATCGCCGAGCTGCTCGGCGCGCCGGTCGAGGACTGGCCGCGCTTCCGCAGCTGGAGCGAGGCCGTGCTCGGGCTGATCGACACCGTGAGCGGCGCCCCCGGCGCGGCGTCCGCGGTGACGCGCTTCGCCGCCGCGCACACCGAGATGGCGGAGTACGTGGCGACGCTCACGGATGCGCGCCGCGCCGGGCCGCGCGACGACCTGCTCACGCGACTGATCGAGGCGGAAGTCGACGGCGCGCGTCTCGACGGGAACCAGATCCTCGGCTTCTTCGAGCTGCTCATGCTCGCCGGCCACGAGACGACGACGAACCTCATCGACAACGCAATCGTCGCGCTCGACGAGAACCCGCGCGAGCTGGCGCGACTGCGCGCGAACCCCGCGCTCATCGGGCCGGCGATCGAGGAGGTGCTGCGCTGGCGCTCGCCGGTGCAGGCGGTCTTCCGGCGGACGCGTGAAGCGGTGGAGCTGCACGGGCAGACGATTCCCCCCGGCCGGCTCGTGCTGGCGATGGTCGGCTCGGCGAACCGCGACCCGCGCGTCTTCCCCGATCCCGATCGCTTCGACATCGGTCGCGATCCGAATCCGCACCTCGCCTTCGGACACGGGATCCACTTCTGCGTCGGCGCCCCGCTCGCGCGGCTCGAGGCGCGCGTCGCGCTGCCGCTGCTGCTCGAGCGGCTCGGCGACTTCGAGCTCGCCGACCGCGGCACATGGGAGCCGCGCGCGGCGTTCCACGTGCACGGGCCGGCGACGCTGCGCGTACGGGTGAAGGGGCTCGCGTCGGAGCGAGCCTGACGTCAGGGCGGGGTGAGAATACGAGCGGTCCGGGTGCGTCACACGGTACACCGGGGCGGCCGGACGGCCGCCCAGTACCACTCACCCGGAAGGAGGAGTCATGCGTCTCGCACACATCACCCCGGCGCTCGCGCTCGCGGCGTCGGCGATCACCCTCATGCCGTCGCGCGCGGCGGCGCAGTCGCTCGACCTGACGGTGCGCACGAAGCTCGGCGCCGGCCAGTTCATGGAGACCGCGGCGTCGCTGGACAAGACCACCGGCCAGATCTCGGCGACGACGAAGACGGCGAACAACGTGATGTTCGCGGGATACACCGGCGCGGTGGGGATCGTGGTGATCGGCCCCAACAACCGGATCATCGCGAGCGTGCAGAAGTGGCCCTTCGGCGTGGACGGCCGGATGGTCCCCGGGAAGGTGGCCAACCGCACCGACGTCTGGACGGATCAGATCGACCCCGCCCTCGCGGCGCAGGCGACGCGGATCGAGGTCTTCCACACCTACAAGGCGCTGAACCGGTTCGCGGCGATCTTGCAGGAGGCCGGCCAGCGGGCGCGCGAGGCGAACGACTTCAAGAACCAGATGTGCAAGGAGTTCGGCTGCGCGCAGTGAGCTGAGGCCGCCGCTCCGCATGTGATGACAGGAGCCCTGGAGGGCAGGGAGGGGTTGTGGTGAGGAACAGCTCCCGACAACCCCCTCCACGCCCTCCACGGCTCCTGTTCCACAAGCGAGGGCCGTGAATGACCTTGGGGCTCGACCGTGAGCGGCACCACAGTTCATCGGCTTGCCGCGCGCAGGACGCAAACTACCTTTTCCCGGGCGATGTCCACGATCGAGCCGCCGATCACGCCGGGAGAATCGCGGAAGGCGACCTTCGCCGGCCCCGGGGAGATGCGTGCGCGCTGCCGCGACCTCGATTGGAGCGCGACGCCGCTCGGCGCCGTCGAGGGCTGGCCGCAGAGCCTGCGCACCGCCGCCTCGCTCGTGCTCGGCAGCGGCTTCGCCAGCGCGCTGTACGTCGGCCGCGAGGCGATCCTGATCTACAACGACGCCTGGGCCGCGCTCATCGGGACGAGCCACCCGCGCGCGCTCGGCCGGTCGAGCTTCGAGAGCTTCGCCGAGCGCCGCGGGGAGCTCGAGCCGCGGCTGCGCCGCGTGTGGGAGGGCGAGACGCTCTTCCTCACCGACGTCCGCCTCGCCGCGGTGAACAACGGCGACGATCGGTGGTTCACGATCTCGTACGCACCGCTCCGCGACGAGCAGGGCGCGGTGATCGCCGCGCACAGCATCACCGTCGAGACCACCGAGGCGCGCCGCGTCGAGGGAGCGCTGCGCGAGGGAGAGACGCGCCTGCGACTCGCCATCGACGTCGCGGAGCTCGGCACCTGGAGCTGGGATCTCGTCACCGGCGCGGGGGAGCTCGACGCGCGTGGCGCGCAGCTCATCGGTCTCCAGGCAGGTCCGCTCGCCGACGTCGCCACCGCGCAGATGTCCGTGATCCATCCCGAGGACGTCGAGCGCACCCGGCGCGCGGCGGAGGCGGGGGTCGCGAGCGGCGCGCCCTTCGACCTCGACTACCGCGTCATCCATCCCGACGGCAGCGTCCACTACATCTCGTCGCGCGCCCGCGTCGTCACCGACGACGACGGGCGTCCGGTCCGTCTCGTCGGCACCAACCGCGACGCGACCGCCGAACGGATCGCGGCGGCGGAGCGCGAGCGACTCCTCGCGGCGACCGAGGCGGCGCTCGCGGCGGCCGACTTCGAGCGGCGGCAGCTCGAGACGGTGCTCGAGCACCTGCCGATCGGCGTCACCCTCGCCGAGGCGCCGAGCGGGAAGCTCCTCGTCAGCAACCGCGCGGTGCGCCAGATCTGGGGGCTCGACACGCCGGCGGCGGCGGTCGCGCACTACAGCCGTCTGTACGTCGGCTACCGTCCGGGCACCGACCACCGTTATGAAAGCCACGAGTGGCCGCTCGCGCGCGCACTGATGCACGGCGAGGAGGTGCGGGACGAGCTCGTCGAGATCGAGCGACCCGACGGGACGCGCCGCATCGCGAGCATCACCGCCGCCCCGGTGCGCGACGCAGCGGGGAAGATTCTCGCCGCGATCGTGATGACGCTCGACGTCACCGACCGCGAGCGCGCGCGCGCCGAGGCGGAAGCGTCGGGAACGCGCGCGCAGGCGCTGCTCGACAGCATCGGCGACGCGTTCTACCTGCTCGACCGCGACTGGCGCTTCGTCCACGTCAACGCCGCCGCCGAGCCGCTGCTGCGGCGGACACGCGAGCAGCTGGTCGGGCGCACCGTGTGGGAGGAGTTCCCCGAGGCCGTCGGCTCCCCCTTCGACGATGCGTTCCGCGAGGCGCTCGCGACGAATCGCGTCACCTTCGTCGAGGCGTTCTTTCCGCCGCTCGACAGCTGGTTCGACGTGCGCGTCTACCCGTGGGAGGGCGGGCTGATGGTCTACTTCCGCAACGTCAACGACCGCAAGGCGGCGGAGGCGGAGCGGGAGCAGCTCCTCACCGACGCGCAGTCGGCGCGCGCCGAGGCGGAGGCCGCGAACCGGGCGAAGAGCGAGTTCCTCGCCGTGATGAGCCACGAGCTGCGCACCCCGCTCAACGCGATCGGCGGCTACGCCGAGCTGCTCGAGATGGGGATCCGCGGCGCGGTCACCGCGCAGCAGCGGGCCGACCTCCATCGGATCCAGATGAGCCAGCGGCACCTCCTCGGCCTGATCAACGAGGTGCTGAACTACGCGAAGCTGGAGACGGGCAGCGTCCACTACGCGATGGCCGAGGTCGTCGTGCGCGACGCGTTAGGCGAGGCCGAGGGGCTCGTGATGCCGCAGGCGCGGGCGCGCGGGCTGACCCTCGCCGTCGCGCCATGCCCCGAGACGACGAAGGCGCACGCCGACGCCGAGAAGCTGCGTCAGGTGCTGCTCAACCTCCTCTCGAACGCGGTGAAGTTCACCGACGCGGGCGGACGGGTGGACGTCGAGTGCGAGGAGGAGCGGGAGGTGGTGCGCATCAGGGTGCGCGACAGCGGGATCGGCATCCACGCCGAGAAGCTGGACGCGATCTTCGAGCCCTTCGTGCAGGTCCGCTCCGACCTCACGCGCACCGCGGAGGGAGTCGGGCTCGGCCTCGCGATCAGCAAGGACCTCGCGCGCGGGATGGGTGGCGACCTGACGGTGGAGAGCGAGCTGGGACGGGGCTCGACGTTCACGCTGACGCTGGCGCGCGTGGAGTGAGCGAGGCGAGGTCCTCGCGCACGGCGGGGTCCGGGATCGTTCGAGGCTTTTGCGGGATGTAACAGGAGGCGTGGAGGGCAGGGAGGGGGTTGTATGGAGCTGCTGCTCATCACAACCCCTCCACGCCCTCCACGGCTCCTGTGAAACCCGCCGAGCAATGGTCGAGCGCTTCCGTGGCCCCGCGCTCACCTCGCGCGCAGCAGAAAACCGAACCAGTGCCCGTCGGGGGTCTGGAAGCGTCCGACGATGTCGCCGCGACGATTGATGCCCCGCGCCGCGGTCCGCGCCGCGCCCGGGTACGCGATACGCCGGACAACGTCGCCACGATGTCTCCCGAGACCGCTGTACGATGATGCCTGACGTAGCGTGAGGGTCAAAGGGAGCCCGGCCCTGCCCAGCGTCGACCGGCCGCGAAGCGCGGCTGTCCCGGCGGCGACCGGCATCCTATGTTCGCTGGGAGGCCGCGCGGAGGCGAATCGGGTGGATACCGAGGCGGCGAGACTGCGCGAGCGGTTGCAGGCCGCGTT
>DATAIN010000197.1:0-11548 GCA_036262635.1 Gemmatimonadaceae bacterium
CGAACTGGCACGGGCACAACTACGTGCTCGAGGTCTCGGTGACGGGCGAGGTGAGCGGGAAGACGGGCTACGTGCTCGATCTCGGCATCCTCAAGAAGCTGGTCAGCGAGCACGTGGTCGACCGCATGGACCACCGCAACCTGAACGTCGAGGTCGAGTTCATGCGGGGGGTGATCCCCACGACCGAGAACATCGTCGTCGCCTGCTGGCGAGTCCTCGAGCCGGCGATCCGACCGGCGAAGCTCACCCGGCTGCGCCTCTGGGAGACGGAGAACAACTATGTCGAATATGAAGGGCGGTAAGGTCGCCCGGCGCGACGGCGCCGCCACGGACGGTCGCGTCCTCGCCACCGAGGCGGATCGCACCGGCTCCGCCGACGCGCACTACGATCCCGACTACGCGGCGATGGTCGCGCGGCAGCTCACCATCATCGGCGAGGATCCGACGCGCGAGGGATTGCAGCGGACGCCCGTCCGCGTCGCGCGCGCGATGCGCTGGCTCACCCGCGGCTACACCCTCGACGTCGAGCACGTCGTCGGCAACGCGGTGTTCGAGACGGAGAGCGAGAACATGATCATGGTGCGCGACATCGAGCTGTACTCGCTCTGCGAGCACCACATGCTCCCCTTCTTCGGGCGGGCGCACGTCGCCTACATCCCCGACAAGAAGATCGTCGGGCTCTCGAAGCTCCCGCGCATCGTCGAGGTCTTCGCGCGGCGGCTCCAGGTGCAGGAGCGGCTCACCGAGGAGATCGCCTGCGCGGTGGACGACGTGCTCAAGCCGAAGGGCGTCGGCGTCGTCGTCGAGGCGGCGCACCTCTGCATGATGATGCGCGGCGTCGAGAAGCAGGCGTCGAAGACGATCACCTCCGCGCTGCGCGGCATCTTCCGCTCCGACGCGCGAACCCGCGACGAGTTCCTGCGCCTGGCGCACAACGGCAGCGCGTCGAGCCTGTGAGCGAGGCGGCGGGCGCAGGCCCCCTCGCCGGCCGCGTCGCGATCGTCACGGGAGCGTCGCGCGGCATCGGGCATGCCGTGGCGCGCGCGCTCGCCGCGGCCGGCGCCCGCGTCGCGATGCTCGCCCGCGGCGCCGACGCGCTGCGCGAAGCCGCCCGGCCGTTAGGCGCGATGGCGATCGCCTGCGACGTGGCCGACGAGACCGCGGTGGCGCGCACCGTCGAGCGCGTCGGCGCCGAGCTCGGCGCGCCGGAGATCCTCGTCAACAACGCGGGAATCTTCCATCTCGCTCCCATCGCCGCGCTCGATGCGGCCGAGCTGCGCGAGACGATCGAGATCAACCTCGTCGCGCCCTTCCTCCTCGTGCGCCAGGTGCTTCCCGCGATGCGCGCCGCGGGGCGCGGGCACGTCGTGACCATCGGATCGATCGCCGACCGGGCGACGTTCCCGGAGAACGGCGCCTACGCGGCGACCAAGTTCGGTGCGCGCGCCATGCATCAGGTGCTGCGCGAGGAGCTTCGCGGGAGCGGGGTCCGCGCGAGCCTCGTCTCCCCCGGGCCCGTGGATACGCCGCTCTGGGACGCGATCGGCCCCGACGCGAGGCCCGGCTTCACCCCGCGGGCGCGGATGCTCGACGCCGACGCGGTGGCCGACGCGGTGCTCTTCGCGCTGACACGCGCGCCGGCGGTGAACATCGACGAGCTCCGGCTCTCGCGCGCCTGACCGCCGTGTACTCCGAGCTCGTCGACACCCTTCGCTGTCTGAACCCGCACGAGGACAGCTGGCTCGTCGCGGCGGCCGACCTGACCGAAGGCCGGCACATCCTCCGCGGGATGCTCGGCTGTCCCATCTGCCACGCGCGATATCCGATCAGCGACGGCATCGCGGACTTCACCGGGGGCGCCCGCCGGCCCGTCGAGCTCGAGCCCGAGCGCGGGGACTTCGGGGAGGATGACGCGCTCAAGCTCGCCGCGATGCTCGACCTCACGACGCCGGCGGGCTACGTGCTGCTGGTCGGACGCTGGGCGCGGCTCGCCGGACGGCTGCGCGAGCTCGCCCCGGTGACCGTCCTCGCCGTCAACGCGCCGCCGGATGTCGTGATGGGTGACGGGATCTCGGGAGTCGTGACCGGCGACCGAATCCCGGTGGCCGCCGGCTCGGCGCGTGGCGCCGCGCTCGACGCGGCGCGCGATGTCCTCGTGGCCTCCGCCGTCGCCGCGCTGCGCGCCGGGGGCCGGATCGTCGGCGAGGCGAGCATTCCCGACCCGGACGACGTGACCATCGTCGCCCGCGACGACCGCCACTGGGTCGGGACACGCCGCGCCGACGGGCCGCTGCTGCAGCTCGTGCGCAGCCCCGGCTGACGGAGCGCGCTGCCTAACGCGAACGAGGCGCCCGGCGGATCGCCGGGCGCGTCGCGCATCTGCCGTTCGTGTTGCTCAGGGCGTGACCTTTCCCGCCGCCTCGGCCTGGGACTTCTTGTGCCACACCGAGCTCGGAACGACCGCCGTCGTCCCGCCGGTCGGTGGCGGCGCGAAGACGAGCGATCCCCCCGCCGCGCTCGCGACCACCGCGATCGGACGACCCGTCGCGAACGCGGTAGCGAGCGCACCCATGTCGGCGGACCCGCCCGTCGGCGTCAGCGTCAGGAGACCCTCGCCGTATGCCGCCGTCCCGGAGATCCTCACCGGGGAGCGGCCCGGATAGGTCGCGTCGATGGTGAAGTTCGACTCGTGGAGCGAAAGCTCGACGAGGCTCGCACCGGCGAACGCGGTCGAATCGGGGTTCGCCAGCACCCAGTCGCCGTAGATGCTCGTGCTCCTCGGCTCGCGGTGCGCCGGGGGCGCGTCCTTGATGCCGAAGGTCTTCTTGAAGGTCCCACATCCCGCGAGCGCCACGACCATGGCGGCCACAGCGGTAACTTTGCGCATCTCCTCTCCTTGCCTGTTCGCCGCCGAAAGTGCAGAGACCGTGCCCCTGCGCTATTCCCCTTCGTACATCGCGTCGATCAGCCGCTTGTAGCGCTGCTCGACGATCCTGCGGCGCACCTTGAGCGTCGGCGTCATCTCGCCGCTCTCCAGGGTGAGGTCCTGGTCGAGCAGGGCGATCTTCTTCGGCTGCTCGAAGTTCGCGAGCGACGCGGTGCGGCCGAAGACCTCCTTCTCGATCTTCGCCTTGACGATCGGCATCGCGACGAGCTGCCGATGGTCGTTGTACATCAGGTTCCTGTACTTCGCCCACTTCTCGAGCTGCTCGAAGTTTGGGACGATGAGCATGCTCGGGAACTTCCGCTTGTCGCCGAGCATCACCGCCTGGCTGATGTACTTGTTGGTCTTCACCATGTTCTCGATCGGCTGCGGCGCGACCTTCTTTCCGCCCGCCGTCACGATCAGGTCCTTCTTCCGATCGGTGATCGCGAGGAAGCCGTCGCGCAGCTCGCCGATGTCGCCGGTGTGGAACCACCCGCCGCCGTCGATCGCTTCGCGCGTCGCGTCGGGCTTGTTCCAGTAGCCCTTCATCACGTGCGGTCCGCGGGTGAGGATCTCGCCGTCGCCCGCGATCGAGACCTCGACGCCGGGGATCGGCCGCCCGACGGTGCCGATCCTGAACTCCGAGGGCGTGTTGCAGCAGATCACGGGCGAGGTCTCGGTCAGTCCGTAGCCCTCGAGGATGGTGAGACCGGCCGCGTAGAAGAACTTGTTGATCTCCGGCGAGAGCGGCGCGCCCCCGGAGACGAAGAAGCGCAGCCGACCGCCGGTGCGCGCCTTCAGCTTCGAGAACACCAGCTTCTGCGCGATGCGGTACTGCAGGGCGAGCAGCCCCCGCGGCTGGCCGCCGGCGAGGCGGACGTCCGCCCAGCGGTCGGCGACGCGGCGCGCCCAGAAGAAGATCCGCTTCTTGATCGCGCCCCCGGAGAGCGCGTTCTCCAGCACGCGCGCGTACATCTTCTCGTAGAGCCGCGGCACCGAGGCGACGATCGTCGGGCGGACCTCCTGCAGATTCACCGGGACGGTGTCCATCGACTCCGCGTAGGCGATCGTCGTTCCCGTGTGCATCATCGTGAAGTGCCCGACCATCCGCTCGAAGACGTGCGAGAGCGGGAGGAAGCTCAGCGCCAGGTTGTTCTCCCCTTCGGGAAACGCGACGTCGAGCCTCAGCACGCATGCCGCGACGTTCGAGAAGAAGTTGTCATGGGTGAGCATCACGCCCTTCGGCTCGCCTGTCGTCCCCGAGGTGTAGATCAGCGTCGCCAGATCGTCGGGCTTCGCCTGCAGCGCGTGCGTCCGGTACGCTGCCAGCGTCTCGGGCGTCTCGTCCTCCGCGCCGCGCGCCTCGAGCTCGGCGAGCGTCATGTCGGCCCCCGGCGGAGCGGGGGAGACGAACGAGATGATGTGCCTGATCGCCGGCACCTCCTTTCGCGCGGCCGCCGCCTTCTCCGCCTGCACCGCGGTCGACACGAACAGCGCGACCGCGCCCGAGTCGCGGAGGATGTACGCGATCTGGTCGGGGGGCAGGTTCGGGTAGAGCGCGACGTCGACGACGCGTGACGTCAGGCAGGCGTAGTCCGCGATCGCCCACTCCGGGCGATTCTCCGAGAGGATGCCGACACGGTCCCCGGGCTGCAGCCCGACCGCCCGCAGGCCGCGGCCGCAGCGCGCGACGCGCTGGAGCAGGGTGCGGTGGCTGATCGGATGCCACTGCTCGCCGGCCTTGTACATCATCGCGGCCGGCCCGTCGTACCGCTCGACGGCGTCGTAGAAGAGCTGCGGAAGCGTGCCCGGCGCCCCGATGCGAGGCCCGCCGGTCGCAATCATCGGCGAGCCCGGGGAGGCGACGGCTCCCGCGTAGGCGCGTCCGGTCGCACGGTCGGTTTCCATGCTCGATTATACGGCGCGCGCGCCGGGCCCCGCCAGAGACGCGGCGTCAGGGCGTGGCGAGCTTCAGCGTCTTGATGAGGAGCGTCAGGATGCGCGGACTCCCCGGCACGGGGCCGCCGGCACGGTACGCGCGCGCCTCGACGCGGACGCTGTCGACGAGTGAATCGCCCACCGTGGCCGCCGTCGTGCGGGGAAAGCGGCGGAAGTCGACGCGGAGCCGCTCGCGCGACGCGACGCCGTTCGCGTCGGTGGTGTCCACCTGCGCGTGCGCGCGCGATCCGTGGGTCAGCACGATGTACGCGGTGTCGAGCGACGCCGCGCTGACGATGCGATAGCGGACCTCGTACGCGGGAACCGCGCTGTCGCCGGGGAACGCCGCGTCGTCGTGCCGGAGCCGCACGCTGAAGGTCGGCGAATAGGCCGCCGTGTCGCTGAAGCGCAGCGGCATCGACTGCACCTCGGGACTCACGGCGAGCAGCACGTCCGGCCGTCGGGTGACGGTGAGGACGACCGGCACGGTCTGGATCGAGCCGACCTGCGCGTAGACGCGGAACGTTCGCCCGGCGAAGACGCGCTCCGGCCGCGCGATCAGCGTTCCGGTCGCCGGGTCGATGCGTGCCGGGGTGCTGTCGTTCGCCACCGGCACCACCGCGAAGCGGATCGCTGCGTCGCGGATCGTGTCGCCGTGCACATTGAACGCGACCGCGCGCAGCGGCGCGACGAGTCCCAGCGAGTCGCGCAGCATGTCGCCGAGCACCACCGAGGGGGACGCCGGCGCCGTGAACTCGACCGCGAACGGCGTCTTCGGGTCGGAGGGCAGATCGGTGCACCCGGCCCACGCCGCGAGCGCGGCGGCGGCGACGACGACCGTTAGGCGACGCTTCATCCCATCCGTTCCCGCAGCACGTCCGCGAGGTCGAGATAGGCCGCCGACGCGGGATCCTGCGGATCGCGCAGCACCACCGGCTGTCCCGCCGCCGACGCCTCGACCACCGCCGCCGTGCGCGGCACCTCGCGCTCGAAGACGAGATCCTCGGGCAGGCTCGCCCGCACGTACTCGGCGACCCGCTCGCTCATCGGGTTCTCCGGCTCGTGCATCGTGAGGAGCATCCCCTCCAGCGCGAGCTCCTCGTTGGTGGCGACGATCTGCTGGAGGCCGCGGAGAATCTGCGGCGTCGTCTGCAGCGCGAGCGGCTCGCACTGCAGCGGAACGATCGCGTGCCCGCTGGTCTCCAGGACGCGGCGGACGATCCCGCCGAGTCCGGGCGGCGTATCCACGATCACGACTTCGGCGCGCGCCGCGAGCTCGTCGAACAGCTCGTCGAGCACCCCGGGCGTCGTCACCTGGCGCTGGAAGTCGACGTGATCGCCGCGGTCGGCGATCCCGCCGGCGAGCAGGACGCGCAGCGCGGCGAGCGGCGTGGGCAGCAGAACTTCCTGCAGCGCGCGGTCGCCCGCGAGGTACTCGCTGATCCCCGGTGTCGGCTGTCCAGGTCGGAGTCCGATCCCGTAGCGCACCGACCCCTGCGGATCGACGTCGACGAGGATCGTCCGCATCCCGCGGCGCGCGAACGCCGCCGCGAGGTTCACCGCGGTCGTGGTCTTGCCGACTCCACCTTTCTGGCTGACGATCGCGAGGACCTTGCCCACGCTCACTCCATCTCGCGTGGCGAGTCGGCGCCCGTCTGGATCGCCTCCAGTGTCTCGCGCGCATGACGCACCCAGCGCCCGGTGTCGACACCGTCCGGGGGCTGCGAGAGGAAGGCCTCCAGATGCCGCGCCGCGCCCGTCGCGTCACCCCGCTTCAGCAGGAGGAAGGCGAGCCCGTAATGCGAGCCGGCGAGCGCCGGGTCGAGCTCGAGCGCCCTCCGGTAGCTGCGGATCGCCTCCTCGAGCCGGCCGGTCTTCGAGAAGGCGATCGCCATGTTCTGGAGGATCTTCGGGTCGTTCGGATGGTCGCGGAGCGCGAGCCGGTACGACGTGAGCGCCGCGTCGAAGTCCCCCTGACGCTCCAGCGCCAGCGCCTCGCTCAGGTAGTCGATGCGCTGGGTCTTGGAGTCGCGCTTCGAGTTGCCGCCCGTGAGGCGGCTCCACCAGGACATGAGGTCGGGGTCGGCGGAAAGGGGACGGGGTAGCGCCCCCCCGAGTGCAACCTGTGCGCCGGTGGCGGCTACCGGCAGCAAGCTATGGGGGAAACTCGGTCCGAGCAACCGCGCGAACGTGCCTCGCGTCACGCGTCGCGCGCTTCCCGCACCATGCACGCGGCAGTACCTTCTCCCCATGTCACCACGTCGCTACACCGTCGACCAGACGAAGGGCGTCCTCGACGTCGAATGGCCGCTCTTCGGCGAGATGGCGCGGGCGCTCGCGCTCAAGGTCGCGCGCGACTACGACCCGGAGATCATCGTCGGCATCGCGACGTCGGGCGTCATTCCCGGCGCGGTGATCGCGGCGATTCACGGTCGCGAGTTCCGCGCGATGACGATCAGCCGGCGTGGCGACGAGGAGCAGGTGCGCGCGACCCCGCACGTGCTGGGGAGCGTTCCGCCACAGGTGCGCGGCCGCCGCGTCCTCATCGTCGACGAGACCTGCGACTCGGGCGACACCATCCGCCTCGCCGTCAGCGCGTGCGTCAACGCGGGCGCGGTCGAAGTGCGCACCGCCGTCTGCTTCCGTACGGGCCCCTACGAGCCCGACTTCCACGCCCTCGCGACCGAGAGCACCATCGTGCTCCCCTGGGATCGCGAAGTCCTCATCGACGGCGAGCTCGTTCCGAACCCGCTCTACGAGGACGCACAGAAAGCGCTGTCGCCGTACCGGTAGGGGCTGGAGGCTTTGAGCGGTGAGCGACGGCGCAACCGCAGTGCGGTGCCGCCTTCGCTCACAGCCTCCCGCCCACAGCCTCCTGCCTACTCGACTTCCCCGAGCGCCGCCTCGTAGCCCTCGCCGCGGCCCATCGTGTCGTAGACGTGCTCCATCACCTCGGCGTTCCCCACGAGGAAGCGGCAGCGGCTGGCCCCGGCGGAGCGGCACTCCACCTCGAGCACCGCGAGCGGTGCGTCGGCGATGCGGCCGAAGAAGTCGGCGAACATTCCGGTGGTGAAGTGGCAGGCCGGATGATCCATCCCGCTTCCCGGATCCGCCTCGCCCCAGTCGCGTGAGTCGAGGGTCGCGACCGCGTTGCGCAGCGAGCCGATGGAGAGCGATCCCCACCCGGCCTCGCGGAAGAATGCCGTCGCCAGCTCCTCGAACCGCTCGAGCGGGAGCGACTCCGGCGCCGGCGCGCCGCGCGAGGCGAGCCAGCCGCGAAACGCGGCGAACAGCGTCTCGCCACCGGCGTAGCCCGCCTCCTGCAGATAGGCCGCGGTGGCCGGGCCCGCGTCGCGGTACAGCGCCGCGCGCAGCGCGGCGAGCGCGGGACGCGGGAGACCGAGCATGCCGTTGTTCACGAGTTCCATGGGCACGGCAACGATGAATGAGTGTTGAGTGGCTCCCGCCGCCGCGACGGCGGCACCTACCCTTCGACGCGCCGCAGCAGCTCCGCTTCGTCGATCGTCTCGACGCCGAGCTGGCGCGCCTTGTCCAACTTGCTGCCGGCATCCTCGCCGACGACGACGAAGCTGGTCGCCTTCGAGACGCCGCTCGTCACACGCCCGCCCGAACGCTCGACGAGCGCGGTCGCTTCCGCGCGCGACAGTGTCGGCAGCGTCCCCGTAATGACGACCGTCTTCCCCTTCAGGGCACCGTCGGCGGCGACCTGCACCGGCTCGCTGAAGTTGAGACCGAGCTCGCGCAGCTTTTCCACCAGCGCCCGCGTGGTCGGATCCGCGAAGTAGGATGATACAGCATGCGCGATGATCTCGCCGACTCCTCGCACCTCGAGGATGTCGTCGGCGGTCGCGTTCATCAGCCGGTCCATCGTGCCGAAGTGCCGCGCGAGCAGCTGCGCCGACTGCTCGCCGACGTGCCGGATCCCCAGCGCGTTGAGCAGCCGCGAGAGCGGCAGCTTCTTCGACTCCTCGATCGCCGCGACGAGATTCTCCGCGCTCTTCTCGGCGAAGCGCTCGAGCTTCACCAGGTCGTCCACCGTCAGGCGGTAGATGTCCGCCGCCTCGTGGACGAGCTCCGCGTCGATCAATTGCATGATACGCGCATACGAGAGCCCGCGGATGTCCATCGCCCCGCGCGACGCGAAGTGCACGAGCCCCTCGAGCTGGCGCCCGGGGCAGGCGACGTTGCTGCAGTAGAGCGCGACCTCGTCCTCGTCCCGCTCCACCGGGGTATCGCAGCGCGGGCATCTCTTCGGCGGGTGCACGACGCGCGGCGGGTTCTTCGGGTCGCGCTTGTCCGGCACCGGCCCGATCACCTGCGGGATCACCTCGCCGGCGCGCTTCACCAGCACGACGTCGCCGACGCGGAGGTCCTTGTTCCGCACCAGGTCGAAGTTGTGCAGCGTCGCGAGCTTCACCATCGCCCCGCCGATCTCCACCGGCGCGAGGATCGCGAACGGGTTGAGCACGCCCGTGCGCCCGACGTTCACCTGGATGTCGAGCAGCGTCGTCTCCGCGATGTCCGGGGCGAACTTCCGCGCGATCGCCCACCGCGGCTCGCGTCCCACCACTCCGAGCTCGTCCTGTACGCCGAGGCTGTCGATCTTGACGACGCCGCCGTCGATCGCGAAGTCGAGCGAGGCGCGCGTCTGGTTCTCGACGCGTGTCGCCCACGCGTGCACCTCGCCGAGCGACGCACAGCGCTGGCGGTGCGGCGCGACGGGGATCCCCCACGATGCGAGCAGCTCGAGCAGCTCCCATTGCGTACGCACCGGCGGGCGCTCGCCGTCCGGAAGCGCGAGCCCGTAGCCGAAGAAGCTCAGCGGTCGCTGCGCGGTGATCCCCGGATCGAGCTGACGCAGGCTGCCCGCGGCGGAGTTGCGCGGGTTCGCGTACACCGGCTCCTCGTGCTTCACCCGCTCGGCGTTCATCGCCTCGAAGCCGGAGAACGTCATGTACACCTCGCCGCGGATCTCGAGCAGCGGCGGATGCTTCGAGCCTCGCAGGCGGAGGGGGATCTCGCGGATCGTGCGCAGGTTCGCCGTCACCACCTCGCCCACCGTCCCGTTGCCGCGCGTCGTCCCCGTCTCGAACACGCCGTCGCGATAGGTGAGGCTGACCGCGGCACCGTCGATCTTCAGCTCGGCGGTGTAGCCTTCGGCGACGGCCGCATCGCCGGCGAGACGGCAGATCTTCCGCTCCCAGTCGCCCAGCTCCTCCTCGTTGAAGGCGTTGCCGAGCGACAGCATCGGGACGAGGTGCGCATGCTTCGCGAGCTGCGTCGCCGGCTCCGCGCCGACGCGCTGCGTCGGCGAGTCGGGGGTGCGCAGCGGCGGATACTGCTCCTCGAGCGCGCGCAGCTCGCGGAAGAGCAGATCGTACTCCTTGTCCGAGATCGAGGGGCGGTCGAGGACGTAGTACTCGTGATTCGCCTCCTCGATGCGCTCACGGAGCGTTGCGGCGCGAGCGGCGGCTTCGGGCGGGGGAGTCTCCGTCATGGCGCTGAATATAGAGCGCGGCTCGACCACCGCACGAGACGCTGTGTGGTCGGTGCGTGCCGTGTCCCGATAACAGGAGCCATGGAGCGCAGGGAGGGGTTGTCATCAAACCCCTCCACGCCCTCCACGGCTCCTGTCATCACAAGCCAGGGAGCTTGAATGCTCCGGACACTTGTAGTGCGAGGCGATCACCGTGCGAGCAACGGCGCGAACGAAGCGCGGCCTACCCCTCCGCTTCTTTCTCGATCACCTGCATCGTCACCGTCACCAGCCGCTCGAGCTCCTCGTCGCTCGCCTTGGGCAGCAGCGTCTCCGCCCACATGTGGTCCTCGGTGCGCGTGTAGCGGTCGAGCAGCCGGCGGATGAAGGCGACCATCGCGATCCGCTGCATCTCGCCGCGGCGCTGCGCCTTGCCGACGTCCTCCGTGTCGCGCAGCAGCGACTCGAAGCGGTACGCGTTGCGCAGTGCCTTCGCCGTGAGCGAGGCGACCACCTGGCAGAAGCGGACGTCGCTGTCGCTGAAGGGGGACGCGTCGCGCTCCGTGCGCAGGAAGATCGCGCCGATGGTCGTCCCCTGCGCGCGGATCGGTACGACGACGATCGAGCGCACGTTGCGGAGGTGGAGCTGGTCGCGCACGCTGCGCAGCATCGGATCGGTCGCCGCGTCGGGGATGAACACCGTCTCCCCGCTGTCGAAGGCGCGCTTCAGCTCCGGATAGCGCGACAGGTCGACGACCAGGTTGCGGATCGTCGGATCCTCGTAGCTCGCGACGAGGCGAACCTCTTCCTTCTCCCCGCTGAGGAAGATCGAGCAGCGGTCGAGTCCGAACGACTCCCCGAGCTTGCGGGCGATCGTCTGCAGGATGTCGATGAAGTGCAGCGACGACGAGATCTCCTGCAGGATGTCGACGATCGCTACGAGGTGGTCACGCTCCCGCTGGAGCTCCGAGATTTTCGCCTCGAGTCGCGTGATCTCCGAGCTCTGAGGTGAGGGCGCTGGCGGTGACGTCGGCGTCGGAGGAGGAGGGGGAGCCATCAGCGTTCCCGATGTGCGCGTTGAATTCGTCGCTCGCGAACCGCACGACCTTGTTCCGCCCCGTCTCCTTCGCGACGTAGAGCGCGTCGTCCGCGGTCTTCACCAGCATCTCACAGTGCGTGACCGCGGG